>JAHIYG010000210.1 GCA_018815265.1 Candidatus Altarchaeota archaeon
CAATTCAAGCCTCCTCCTCATTCCTCCCGAGTACTTCTTCACCCTGTCATCTTTTCTGCTGGTTAATTCGACAATGTCCAAGACTTCAGCAATCCTTTTGTCTCTCACCTCCGGTTTCATTGCGTAGAGCCAGCAGTGTAGTTTCAGGTTTTCATAGCATGTCAGTATGTCGTCTGAGCTCGGGTCCTGAAAGACGACACCTATTGAGTTCCTGACTTGTGACTGCTCTTTAACTATGTCGAAGCCGTTTACTTTCGCAGAACCAGATGTAGGGTTTCTTAATGTCGCAAGCATCAGCAGCGTTGTTGTTTTTCCTGCGCCGTTTGGGCCGAGCAACCCGAATATTTCGCCCTCCTTGACTTTGAGGTTCAGACCGTCAAGTGCTATTACCTCATTGTATCTTTTGCCTAGGTCACTGGTTTCTATGACGTGCATCTTCTAATGTATCTTTCCATCGACTATCTTTATAGTCCTTGGCGCGGTTTTCGCTATTTTCGGGTCGTGTGTGACTATAACCAATGTCTTGTTTTCTTCCTTGTTTAGTTTTCTCAGCAAATCCATTATTGTCTCGCCGGTTTTCTGGTCCAGTGCCCCCGTGGGCTCGTCAGCCAGTATTATCTGGGGATTGTTTGCAAGTGCACGGGCTATTGCAACCCTCTGTTGCTGCCCTCCTGACAACTCGCTTGGGCGGTTATTTTCCTTTCCCTCCAACTCCACGAGATTCATGAGTTCTGCCACCTTCTTTTTTCTCTCAGCACCTCCTGTTCCCCTAAATCTCATAGGCAATTCTATGTTTTCAGCTGCGGTCATAGTTGGTATGAGGTTGAACTGCTGGAATATGAATCCAAGCTTTTCACGCCTTAACTTCGCCTTCTCCAAACCGCTTAATCCGCTTATTCCAACTCCTTCTATGTAGACGTCGCCTTTGGTGGGGCTGTCAAGGCAGGATATCAGGTTTAGGAGTGTGGATTTCCCTGAACCAGACGGTCCAATCAAGCTTGTGTGTTCTCCCATGCCTATTGTGATGTTGACGCCGTTGACTGCTCTGCACTCAGTAGGCATTCCTGCATTGTATATTTTGTACAGGTCCTTGCAGACAATCTCTCCATTATTCATAACGCAACACCTTAATCGGGTCAAGCTGACTTGCGCTCCACGCAGGATAAAGTCCAGCGCCCATGCCCAGGACTATTGAAAACACAAACCCTATTGTGATGAGATAGGGGCTCATTATCGGCACAAATGATGTGTAGGACTTGACCAAAATGGTCGACCCATAACCTAATGCGAAACCCATGGTGCCTCCTATGAGACTCAGCACCGCAGACTCCTGCAGCACCTGAATAAGTATGTTCGTGGTTGTGGCGCCTATTGCCTTCATAATGCCTATCTCTTTCCTCCTCTCCATGACGCTCATAATCATGGTGTTCATAATCCCAATCGCGCCGACAATGATTGATACAGCACCTATCCCATATACTGCCATTGTAACTGTTCCTAATGTGCTCTCCAAGGTTCTTACCATGCTTAAAGGCGAGAACGCCCGTATGTCGTCTGAGACGTCGTTTATGTCCTGGGTTATGTTTTCGACGTCATTTATGCCCTCAAGCTTCACCTTCAACTGCTCTATCTTTGTGTCTTCTTCCAAATCCTGCATGGTGGAAAGCGAAACATATGCTGCGGAATCTATTGTTGTGTCTCCGGTTTCCTCGAGTATGCCTATGACTTCGAAGAAGTACGACTCCTTTGTCCCGTTGTTGTCTCTTATGTATTCTATCTCATCCCCCAGGTTTAATACTTGGTTTGTTGCTGTTGTGGCACCAAGCAAGACGACGTAGGCTCCGTCGTCTGAGGTGTCTAGTTTGCGCCCGTCTTCGGCTATGATGTTTTCCCCGATCATGTAGTCCTGGTCGTCAGGAGACAGTGCAGTGAAAGTCAAAGTCGTGCTTCCACCACCGCCTCCAAACAAACGGCTCATGCCGCCTCCGAAACCCCTAAATCCTCCGCGGGTCACACGATACTCCCCAATGGGTATCACTTCAGAGACTCCGTCAATATCCCGTATCTGCTCCATTATGTCGTCTGTGATGCCGTCGTCGCTATTTTGAGATCTGACATCTACGACTGCCGCCATGTCTCCGAAGGCTGACTGTATCTGATTGCTCAAACCCTCACCTATTGCCCCAAGTGTCAGGATCAACCCTATGCCCATGGCGATTCCCAAGACAGTCAGGAAACTCCTGACTTTCTGTCTGAAGACGTTTTTCAACGCTATGTCTATCATCTTTACTGTCCTGCTTTTCTGCCACGGTAAATCTTTAATCCAAAGTATCCAACAACCACAACTGCTGCGGCATACATCAGGTATGTCGTCCAGCTAGTGCTGGAGCTTGCAGAGGACGTCCTGCTAGCTGAAGAGCCTGAGCTTCCACTTCCCACAGTGAATGATTCGGTTTTTGTCACCCTCTTGTTACTGGGTCCAGTGTACTCAAGAGTCAATTCAACCGGCCCTGAGTAGCTTGTGTCAAATGTGAAAGTAGACGACTTTGTGGATTTGATGTCTGACTTGTATTCTATCAGGTTCTGTGGCGTTGTTGTTTCTGTATCTCCTGACTGTGTGCTGCCAGCTCCCCTGCTGACTCTCCCAGAAAGCATCGAAAGCGGGTTTGTAGATTGTTGATACCCACTGTTTGTGTTCCCTCCTGAAGTAGATTCATGCATGGTTTTTGTTTTGTTTCCCATAATAACTTGTGGAGTCTTTAATGTGGCCTTCACACCCTCTGCAGTTCTTGTTCCAATGTTTGCGACTTCAACCCTGATTTGTCCAGACCTTTGCTCGACATTTATTATCTCCAGAACTACTTGTCCAGTCACATCAACCCCTATGTTTTTCTCGGTAGAATATGATGTGCCTCCGACTTTGTAGGACACTGCCATTGGTATGGAATACGCCTGTATGGTTGCATCCCATCCTATGGATAGTCCGAATGTCGCATATATTGTCTCTCCACTACCCACTTTTCCAATGTATTTCTCGGCTGTGTCAACTGGGACAAAAGGTTCGGAAAGGTCAAGGCTTATTGTTGTGTCCTCTGCTGAGGCTCCACCCACGTTTTTTAGGCCAACCAGCAAATCCACAGTTTCACCCGGTCCTGTGGCCCCGTAGGTTATGTTAACTACCTTGAAGTCTATTCCAGCAGCCTCGACATTCAACCCGAATGTGAGATTGTTTGTTGCCGAGTTCCCGGATTCATCTGTGTAATCAAGCGACAAATAGGTCTTGCACGCCCCCTCAGTATTGGGTTTAATATCATATATTATGCTGAATTCATCTTTTGCGTCAATGTCTCCGAGATACTGTTTTGAAGAGCCGATTACTGTCAGGCATGAGGACGACAGTGTAGCCTCCAAATCCTTGACTGATGCTAGAAGAGTCCCAGTGAAAGCAACACTGTCTACAGTGTCCTTATAGAACGTCGTCTTGGAGGGAGTCACCTGAAACAGGGGCCGCCCATATATCCTCAACGGCACATCCCAGCTGGTTATTTGGTTGTTGTCTACAGTTCCATCTGATTTATAGCCGTCAAAGGATATTTTGACGTTTATTGCAGTCAATCCAGACTGGGCATTTTTGTTGACTCTGACAACCACTGGAAAAGTTTTAGAAGCCCCGACAATCAATTTGCCGATATAGAGCCTTTTATCGACAGATACTGACCCAGTACCAGGTATATACACTTGGACGTTGTCTGCGGCGTATCCTCCGGTGTTTTTCGACTAAATTCATTATTCCACTGTCGCCTGGGCTCAAACTAGAGTCGAATGTGGTTTCATCGAAGTCGACAACCAGGTTAGTTGCAGCAGTCGAAGTCTGAGCCAAAGCGTTCGTAGATAACATTGCCAATATAAAAAACAATCCAATAATCTTTTTCATTTTTTTCACGCATCCAATAAAATCATTTATACTAAGTAATATGTGAAACAAGAGATAAGAGTCTGTGAAACAACCGTATCAAAAACTGAAACCACTATATCTTCAGCTTGATAAGGTTCGTGTTCCCGACAGAAACCTTCTCTATCTTGCCTCTTTGCTCGAGCCTCGCAACAATCCTTGAAACTTTGACCTTAGACAGTCCTGACTCGGCGACAAGATATCTCTGCTCTATCTTGCGCTCCTTCAAAAGCACCTTAATCACTTTCCGCTCGTCCTCTGGAAGCATTTCCACGAACTCGCTTGCTTGCTTGTATGTTATCTTCCACTGGAAAAGCATAATAATCAACGCCCCCACAACCATTGCCACAGCTGCCACACCATATGTCACCAAAGGCATGGATTGGCCAGTGCTTTCTATGTAATACCCGTTGAGTATTGAAAGTAGTATTCCTAGTATGAAAACCGCAGTAAATGCAATAGCTAGCTTAGTCTCTGAAACTTCCATATCTCCTCACTCAAGGTCCTTTTTCATCTGCAAGAATGTTTTCCTATCAATCTCCCCTTTTGCGTATCTTTTTTTGAGAATCTCCATTGAACTCTCGCCAGACTTCCTTGAACCCCTCACCAACCACCAAAAAATCAAAACAACCAAAAAGGTTGTAATGAGGTTCCAAATAAGCGGAAAAGGTATCACTCCAAAAAGCCAGTCCTTGCCATAGAATGGATGACTCGCCTTAAAACCACTCTTAGCAACTTCAACGCCTGTTGCGCACAAAAACTCATACATAAAACCCACCTCACATATATTAATTGATGGATATATACGCTCATAACCGCCCTCCTTTGGGGGACTGTCATAGCCTCTTAACAATTGAGGTTATGGCGTATAAAAACCAGACACTTTAATGTCTGGTATTTTATAACCTGAAACAAAGGATAAGTCAAAGTGAAACAACCGTATCAAAAGCTGAAACAACTAGACTATAGAATGCTTTTGCAACTGTTTAGTCCTGTAGTCTACATACATCCAGATTCCAAACACTGAAACCAAAGCCATGACGATATTTGTGGCATCCATTTTTTAATCTTTTGAGGCTCTCCTTCACTCTTTCGTCTGGAGAGCCCCGGTGGTTTAGTTTAAGTAGTGGCCGAAGCCCATACCCTTGAATCCTCCCTTCCCAAACGCCTTATGTGGGCAATCATCTCCGTTTTCCTGGCATTTAGCCTTCATCGCAGCCATTACCTCCTCTGGAGTGGCATCCTCTGTAAGGCCTAATTCAGCTAGTCTTTCCTGTCTTTTTTCTTCCATCTCTGCCTTCTTCTCTTGCATTTTGGCCTTCATCGCAGCGTGGAGTTCAGAAACCGTGGAATCCCCTGTCAAACCAAGGTCAACTAGTCTTTTCTCCCATAAAGCATCCATTACCTGCTCTCTTGTCGCATCATCCGGTAATCCGAGGTCTTCTAAAAGCATTCCCGTATTCTTCCCATGCATCATACCATATCCCTGTTTAGGGGGTAAGAAACCGCCCCCACATTTGCCAATTCCTTCGCTTGCCGCGTTTGCAGCAGTTACTAATCCAATAACCAGTAACGCCGCTAAACCAGCACCTAATAATTTTGTTTTACCATTCATTTGGTTCACCTTGTAGTTAACACAGGCTGAAACAAGAGATAACTTTAAATGAAACACACGATACAAAAACTGAAACAAGTCAATCACTCTTTAGTCAACCAACGTAGTCCTTGGTTTAAATCATGAAAACATCTGATGTTTTCTCCGCAGTCCTTAGGCGTTGTAAAAATTTTTTTCCTCGGGTTGTTTGGAAAGATAAATGCTATTTTTATGTCGCTCCAGAGTCTGAGCATATTAAAAAGAATCCCGGTTTCATCATCTCTCAACTGTCCGCGGACACCTCTTAAATCCACCAATATCCTGTTGAGATTATGATGGCTTCTTACTCCATCTATTTTTTCAATGTCGTCTGGCAAATCTACTATGTCTTTATGTTCCCCCTGGAAACTAACATAGAGATGGTCTTTTTTAGGCTTTATCTCTTTTATTTCTGCCATAAGAGTATAGGGGGAAGAACTAACCTTTAAACATTCCAGTAACTCTAGG
>JAHIYG010000211.1 GCA_018815265.1 Candidatus Altarchaeota archaeon
GGTATGCAACCACAGTTCGTGCAGACTCCACCTAAATCCCCACTCTCAATAACCATGGGGTTTCCACCTAACCTTTTTATCCAGATGGCGCATTCATAGCCTCCAGGTCCTGCGCCGATGACTATTGCGTCGTATTTCATCTTTTAAAATTCCATTCACGCGAGATATATTTAGTATTTTGTAGGTTTAGAGCGTATTTAACTTCAGACTCAGACGGCTGGGACCGAGTGTATTCCAAACCCATGCTCTTTTGAAAACCATCTGTGAAAGCCTTGAGCGCCTCATCGTATGCTACTTTCCTGCCAATTGCCTTCTCCAATGACGTCACACGCTCAGAAGCAGCTGCAATCATCTTCTCCCTGATTTTCTCAGAGGAAATCTTCAACAAACTGAACATAGTCTGCAAGTCAACACTTAGTAGTATTGTCCCGTGCTGTAGCACACAACCCATCCTCCTCGTCTGCGCATTCCCGGAGATTTTCTTCCCGCCAGTTACGACATCGTTCAACGGCGCGAACTCCGCCTTGACCCCGAACTCCCCAAAGCCCGCCACGAGGCCACCACATATTATTTTATATGACTCCAAAACATCAGCTGGAAGATTATCTTGAGAAGTTATGAAACTATAAGTCAACTCCATGTCATGATATACTGCACCACCCCCGGTTACTCTCCTCACAACATCGACATTTTTTTCCTTGCACAAATGTATGTCGACTTCATCGTTTATGTTTTGGAAGTATCCGATTGAAACCGCCTTAGGCTCCCAAGCGTAAAACCTCAAAGTCGTACTGCTTTCCCCCCGAGATATGTGAGTCAATATTGACTCGTCCAAACCCATATTGTATCCTGCACTATTTGCGCCTGAATCAATGAGCCTGCACTTCATTTCGCAGCCTCCAAAACAGATTCAACTATCGTGTCAGCATCGACGCCATACAAGACAACACCATCGACTACCTCATATACCCTTTTCTTTACATCCGCAACCTTTGTATTTTTCAGGCTATTTTCCAGTTCCTCTATTTTTTCTTCTGGATGCATGAAAAAATCTCCCCCCAATACCACATTATTTATGGTGTCGCCGGTGTAGTCGACTTTCACCCTCAAAAGTTTTCCCCCGGCTTTCTTGGTGGTGACTTCTTTTTTCATGTTTTAAACATTAGGAAGTATATTTTAAAGTGTGAAAAAAAAACCAGACATTGTGAAATCGAAGGATGCGAAAGTCTGTGAAACAGGAATGTGCCCTATATCCACCCCCCTTGGGTTCATACTCTACTCCGTGGGTCTTTTGATGGGCATATTCGCAGACTACCCTTACAAGACCATCGGATTCCTTCTCTTTATGCTGTCAATAACCCACCAGCACATACTTGGTTTTCTAAAGAAAAAATAGCGCTTTTAGGCTTTAAGAGACATTATTTTTAGATGAACTCTGGGAAGGACCCACTTACTTCAAGGGCAAATGATGCCTTGCACGTAACATGGGTTGGTTTGTTTGTGAACATTGCATTAAGCGCATTCAAACTGACCGCGGGCATATTAGGCCGGAGTGCCGCCATGATTGCGGACGCAGTCCACAGCATCTCAGATTTGGCGACAGACTTAGTAGTCCTGGTCGGATTCAGATACGTCAAAAAGCCAGTGGATGTGGGACACGACTACGGCCACGGAAAATATGAAACCTTAGCTTCATTAGTTGTGGGTGTCATACTCTTTGGTGCAGGATTGACGATTTTATTGTCTGGTGTGCGTCAGATTGCGGGTGCAGCAGGCAATCATGAAGTCGTGCAACCAGGGTGGATAGCATTCTATGCTGCCCTGATTTCAATAGTGTCCAAGGAACTACTGTACCAGTACACTATCAAAGTCGGGAGGAAAATAGATAGTTCAGCTGTTGTAGCCAACGCATGGCACCATCGCTCAGATGCATTATCCTCTGTTGGGACATTGATTGGTGTGGGGGGCGCGATTATGTTAGGTAGCAACTGGAGAGTTCTAGACCCGTTGGCTGCGTTTTTTGTCAGTCTCATGATTTTGAAAACAGCATATGATATCGTCAGAGAAAACCTAGGGGAGCTGCTGGAGGCGTCATTGTGTAATGAAACAGAGGACAGGATAATGAAGATTGCTGGTGACACGCCGGGAGTGCATATTCCACACAACCTTCGAACCAGAAAAATAGGCAGTGCAGTGGCAATAGACTTGCACGTCAAAGTCGACCCCAGACTAAACGTCGTGAAAGCTCATGAGATTGCGACCGATATAGAAAAGAGGCTAAAGGACAGTTTCGGGAGACAAACATTTATTTCCATACATGTGGAACCGTTGAGTAGGTCAATGAAATAATATA
>JAHIYG010000212.1 GCA_018815265.1 Candidatus Altarchaeota archaeon
AGCTCAAAAAGAAGAAAAAACTGTTGATGCTCCGGTGGAAGAACCTAAGGCGGAACCTGTTGAGGCGCAGGTGGAAGAACCTAAGGCGGACTTAGATGATGCTTCGAAGCAGCAGGTAGATGATAAACCAGGGGAACTCCAGTCTACACAACCTGAAAACCAGGCAAAAGAGGAGGCAGGCGCTTAAATACCCTAATATTGTATTATATACACTCTCAAACAATGGCGATATTGCGTTCAGATGAAATACGGGGGATGAACGACTCCGACGTGGATGAGCGGTTGCTCCAACTCAAGAAGGAGCTGATGAAAATAAATGGCGTACTAGCCTCTGGAGGAATACCTGAGGAGGTTGGTAAGGTAAGAGAGATAAAGAAGACAATCGCCAGGATAAAGACCATACAGGGTCAGAAGAAAAAACCAGTTAAAGAGGTAAAATCCAAGAAATGAGCATCTGTCCCAAATGCGGTCTCCCACAGGAACTTTGTGTCTGCGATTAAATGACCCGGGAGGGTCAGAGGATAAGAGTTTTCGCAGACAAAAGAAGGTATGGGAAACATGTGACAGTAGTTGAGGGTTTCGACAGTGTCGATGTCAGCAAGGTTGCAAAGGAGCTGAAATCAAAGCTGGCATGCGGCGGAACAACAAAAAAAGATGCCATCGAATTACAAGGAAACCACGTAAACAAGGTAAAAAAAGTACTCATTGGCATGGGTTTTTCGCAAGACATGATAGACGTGGCATAAAAAAAACTGTGTAGAACAATTCTCACAGAAAAAATCATGATAACACCGTACAACCTATTAAGGCACGAATTAATCGGCCTAAAGGTTTGCGCAAAAACAAAGGGTGCGGAAGTGCAAGGCCAGGTAGAAGCCGAATCCGCCAAGACGTTGAAGGTAAAAACAGAGAAAGGGATGAAGACCCTTGTGAAACAGGGGGCAACATTCGCATTCGCCCTGCCTGAAAACGCCGTGGTGGAAGTTGACGGCAGACTTTTGGTCGGGCGCCCTGCAGACCGAATAAAGAAAAAACAACGGATAAGGTTTTAAAAAAATGGATTGCAAAGACAAAAACTGCCCGAAACACGGGACACTCGCGACGAGGGGACAGGTGCTGGAGGGAGTTGTAGTTTCAGACAAAATGCAGGCGACAGTGATAGTCAAAAAGGATCGCTTCATCAAAGTCAAAAAATACAACAGATACAGAAAGCAAATATCTAAGATTGCAGCACATAATCCCCAATGCATAAACGCGAAATCAGGGGATCTAGTCAGGATAATGGAGTGCAGGAAACTATCCAAAACAAAAAACTTCGTAGTCGTAGACATACTCAACAAGCAGCAAGAGGAGGAGCCCAAGGAGGCAAAACCCGTCAAGAAAGTATCCAAGGCTAAAAAGACAGCGAAAAAAACCAAGGAGGTAGACAATGGCTAAACCCATGGGGGGATTACCTAAAAACCTACCCCTCGGCAAGGCAATATCTGCAAAGGTCACAAGAACACTGGCTCAGCGGACAAGACTTGTGTGTGCTGACAACACCGGCGCAAAGGAATTGTCTATCATAGCCGTTAAGGGATACAAAGGCGTCAGAAACAGGATGCCGCAGGCAGGTGTTGCAGACATGGTAATAGCCTCAGTGAAGAAAGGCAGGCCAGACCTGAGAAAACAGATAGTGCATGCAGTGGTTGTCAGGCAGAAGAAATCCTATCGTAGAAAAAACGGCTCACGCATATGCTTCGAAGACAATGCAGCAATACTAGTGACTGAGGAAGGCATGCCCAAAGGCACTGAAATAAAGGGTCCAGTAGCCAAGGAGGCTGCAGAGCGCTGGATAAAAATAGGCCCCCTAGCGTCCATAGTAATCTAAAATGAAGAAGACAACATCCCAACAGGCGAGAAAACAGAGGAAATGGAGGGCGAATGCCCCACTGCACAAGAGGCAGAAGATGGTTTCAGCTCCGCTGTCCGAAGAAATCAAGAAAAAATACAAGAGAAACGCATTGCCTGTTCGGAAGAAGGACACAGTCAAAATAATGAGGGGGAATATGCGCGGTCACACAGGAGAAGTTGTAAGGGTTGACCTAAAGACCCTGAAGATTTTTGTCCATGGAGTAACTGCTAAAAAGGCAGACGGCAAGGACAAGGAACGTCCAATTGACCCGTCGAATGTCCAAATAATAGAGTTGTCAGAAGAAGACAAAAAGAGAAGGGAAGTATTATCTCGTAAACTGGAGGCGAAATAGATGCATACAAAAAGATTAGCTGTCGGCAAAGGCAAGGGCATTAAATGGGTTATCACACCCCGTGGCCCCCACAAAAATGCAGAATCAATAACATTGACTGAAGTGCTTAAGAAACTAGGCTATGCGGACACAACACCTGAGGCTAAAAAGATATTATCAAACGGTGAAGTGCTTGTGGACGGCGGAAAGATTAAGGACCACAAATATGCAGTTGGGTTGATGGACACAATCTCCGTGCCCAAGATGAAAAAGGCATATATTGTATCCACATCCAAACACCGGCTAATACTTGTAGAAGTCAAAACTGCAAAAACAAAAATCTGCAAGGTAATAGGGAAAAAAATCATGCCTAAGGGGAAGATTCAGGTAAACCTCCACGACGGGACAAATGCCCTCTATGACAAACCAGTCAAAGTCAATGATACAGTAGTCTTGGAGCTTCCATCAAGAAAAATCCATGAGGTCATACCATATGATACTGGCTCCAAGGTATTGATAGTGTCCGGACGGCACCGTGGACAGCAGGGGGAGATTAAGGAGATACTCTCAGGCACAGCATCAAGGGATTCACTCACAACAGTCGGAGACCTGCAAACATTGACTGACTATGTCTTCGTGGTCGGCAAGGACAAACCATTGGTTGATTTAGCATGACAAACATAATGCAAAAGGCAAGGATAGAAAAAGTCACAATAAACATAGGCGTTGGAGAGTCTGGAGAGAGACTCGGGAAGGCTGAGCAGCTTCTAAAAAAACTCACAAACAAAAAACCAGTAAGGACAGTGTCCAAACACAAGATTCCGACGTGGAACCTGAAAAAGGGCGAGCCAATCGGATGTAAAGTCACACTTCGGGGCAAGGATACTGAAGAAATAATCAAAAAAACACTATATGCAAAAGACAACATATTATCTCCCAGGAACTTCGACAAAAACGGCTCGGTATCCTATGGGATACAAGAATACATAGACATACAGGGGCTCAAATACGACCCTACAATAGGTATATTTGGTTTGGGAGTCCACATAAGCATAGAGCACCCAGGATACAGGGTTGCGAGAAGGTCAAGAAACAATGCCAAAGTCCCATCAAAAGCAAAGGTTACAAGGGATGAGGCTATGAATTACATGAAGGATAATTTCGGTGTTAAAATTGAAGAAGAAGACTAACTCAGGCAAAAACAAAAAAATCGACGCTAGAAGCATCGGATGCACTGTGTGCAAGACAAACCGTGGAGTAATCCACAAATACGGGCTAAACATATGCAGGCGGTGTTTCAGGGAAGTAGCTGAAAAAATAGGATTCAAGAAACTAACCTAAAAATGACAGACATAAAACTCTTCGGCAAATGGGACTACGACGTCATCGTCAAGGACAAGGGAATGGAAAAATACATCAGCCTCACCCCAGTCTACATACCACATACGTCAGGGAGAACCTGGGGCAAGCAGTTCAGCAAGTCAAAGATGAACATAGTGGAACGTCTCGTGAACAGGCTGATGAGGTCAGGCCAAGGAACCAGGAAGGTTGCTGGAAAATACATCCGTGGCAGAGGCAACACAGGCCAGAAGATGAATGCCCTAAAGGCAGTTGAGAAGGCATTCGACATAGTCGCTGAGCAGACAAAGAAAAACC
>JAHIYG010000213.1 GCA_018815265.1 Candidatus Altarchaeota archaeon
AGAAAAAGATGTTTTAGAAATCAAGAAGGCAAGAAGGGTTCTTGAAATCCTGACAAAGGACCAGCGCCTAAAAAACTACGGACCATACAAAAACGCAGTCCAAGAATACGTCGAGGCGCTAGCTTATTACTTCGTAATCAAGAAGGGGTTTATACCTACGAGGGGCGAGTTAGGCTCAGACACAGAAACCTATCTTATGGGGTTATCCGACCTATCAGGGGAGCTGATGCGCAAGGGCATAAACGACGCCATAAAAGGCATGGCAAAAGACACAGTCAAAATGAGAGACGTCGTCGATGAAATATACGGGTTAATACTTGATTTGGACTTAGACGGTGGGGAAGCCAGGAGGAAAACCGACCAAGTCAAATATGCACTTGCAAGACTGGAAGACATAGTATATGACATGAAAATAAGGGATAAACTATGAGTTATGAAAGAAAGCCGTATTCTGGCGTGTATGCACAGGACAAGAAGATTAAAAAGGACCCGCCACTTATGATGATTGGGATGGTTGCCGCAGCGGTTGCAGCCATAGCGTTTATCATACTCCTGGCTGGAGCGTATTTTTTCCTGCTGCCAACGCTTACGACAACAACCACGACAACGTCTACAACCACGACTGCAATCCCAACCACTACAACAACCACCTCAACATCTACGTCAACAACGACGACTTCATCAACGACCACGACAACGCAGCCGCCATTCTACGCCTGCGACAAGAAACTCAGCAAAACAGACTATATAGACACTAGCTGCCAGGCTCGTGACCGCGTCGGGAAACCAACAGGTGATTGGCACACCAAGAGAATATCGGCGACAATAGAGGGCGACCTGGATGAGTCCATAATAGACGGTGGCTACACAGAATATAAGGCAAAAGTCAGAGGCAAAACATGCGTCTACAAGATAACTGACATATCATTTGAGGTTTCTGTGTTTGAAAGTTGCATAAAACCCATAGGCCATGAGTACCAGATGGAAGCGACGCTCGTGCAACCGTAGGATTATATTCAAGTCCTTCCAGTGTTTTTATTAATGTCTACTTTAGAGGGGCTGAGGGATTTTACATCTGCATCTGCTGCCGTCAGGAAAAGATTCGAGGATGATTTCCCTGATGTCGTCGCCCCAGGATACCTTGAGGCAGCGCTTGGAAAAGGTAAGAAATGTCTTGCTCCGAAAGAGCGGGAGCGACTGGTTGAAGAAGGAAAAAGGCTGGCTGAGAAGGCGATGATGATTGCTGAATTCACTCAGAAACATAAAAACCCGGATGCGGCGTTTAAGGCGTTATCTGGGGTCGAATCACACGGGATGCAGTGGGTTGTGAAGCCGTACGGCATATTCTTTCACGGAGATGACGAAGCATTAAAGACTGCGAAATGGAGGGGTATGGGCGGTGGCGCAACAAGACATGATGGAGTTCTTGTGCCGGAATTATCGGGGCTTGTCGGCTGCGGAGACTTGAAAAGCTGCGAGCATGAACTAAATCATATGTTTTTGCAAGACAACAGGACACACACAACCTTCATGAGATTACGTGATATGTTTCCTGCGGAGAGTATAGCCTTGGGAAAATACATGCCAGAGGATGTGGACACTGATTTTCCGCTTCTGGTGGCACTTTACTCAAACGGTTTGATGAAGGATGAACTGATGACGCGAGTATTATCCGGGGAATCAGGTGAGCTTTTGGCCTTGCCACCGACACATAAGAGAAGAGTTGGTTCTTACATATGGAATGCTGGACCATACAGGATTCTGCCGATATATGCGTTTTACACGCAAGAGTGCGGGTGGTTCAATGACGAGAGATTAGATGCATTAATGGCTGATGAAAGAGAACGTAGGGGACTACCAAAAGACAAGCCAGTACTGGAGGAGAGAGAAAAGTACAGGCTAATGGATAAACTAAGATGTTATGAGAGCCCATACCGCACCAACTATGCAGTGACTGTCGGAGCTATTGAGATGGCATTGTGGAAGGGCGTCGAAAAGGAGGTTGTTGCAGCAGCAATGGAAGAAACTGAGTTCATGAGGATTCCAGAGAAACTGAATGCTCTAAGCAGGGGCTAGTTATTTTATTGCGTATGTTCTCGCCTCCTTTTTCGCCTCTTCAATGATTTTTTTCCCTAGCGAACCCGTAAGTTGTGTCGCCATGTCCAATCCCTGTTCGAAAGTTTTTTTGGCTTCAGATGAAATCTTTGCTGATTTTATGTGTAATCCAGACAAGTTTCCAGTGCTTTGCAGGAACAAAAACATGTCTGTTGGGTTTTTGTTTTTCTCGACAACGGAAAGATACAGTCCTACCGGATTCGGCAGATAAAAAACCTTCATGTTTTCGAATGTATTTATGCAGCTCCATAGGTTGTCTAGTATAGAGTCAACCATAGAAAGCAATGTGTCTCTGTCCCTGTATATCTCAGAGAGGTGGCTTACAAGATGCGATGTGCTTAGACGTGTCAAATAGGTTATCTCCAGTTCTTTTTTGTTGAAACAGCGGTAATTCAATGTGTCAATGTATTCAGTCATCCAAAGCTTGTTTGAAAGAACCAGGGGATAGCTGATGCTTGGACACCGGGATGCGACATAGAATTTTGACGCATCCTGTAGTTCCCAAGATATTTTCTTAAATAGTTGAGTTGAGTCAAGGTAGGTGACCTGGGGTGAGACTTCCAAGACAGATGAGCCATAATACTTTGAAAGAGAGCCTATGAATGAGTCAAGTTCCTCTGACTCCCTCATCCTCAAATCCTTTGACCTAAGAAGCCTAGCCCTGATTCCTGCAACATCCACAACATAGTTTGCCTTGGATTTTCTGTCAACCAGCTTCGCATCAACCAAACCCTTAAGTATTGTGAAAAGATTGTTGGGTTGAAGAGACTTGCCAAACTGCTTCTCATACTCTAAAAGGATGTTTTTTGGGTTAGATTCCATCTTCCCTGCCTCGCAAGCTGCGATAGAGGATAGAATCTGGTTTTGCTGCTGCGTCAAGCCAAGCCATGCTGCAATCTCGTCTAAGTCAAAATCCACAACAACATATTTAACATATAAACATTTATACTAATAGACATTTTATTATAAATGTTTTTATGTCTATTTTGGGGATAATATGCCAAAAAAACTACATTAAACTGGAAATTTCTGAGCAGAATCAGATAAAACACATAGAATAACCCCTAAACAGATAGGTTCT
>JAHIYG010000214.1 GCA_018815265.1 Candidatus Altarchaeota archaeon
AGAAAAGATAATGTGAAAAAATGGTAAGCAGGTCAGTAAAGTTTTTCAGGAGGTTCACCTTCATCCTGTCCAACTTAAATCCAAACCTAGAATACAACCTAAAACAAGCAGACATAGAGGAGGATGCTAGCATTTATCTCGCAGCTACGTTGATTCAGGCAATAAACATGTCTCTTCTACTAGCAGTCAGCGTATACTACATACTATGGCGTGCAAAAAGCCAGTACACAATTATGGGGCCGGTTTTAGGAGTGATTGTAGCCTTCTTCGTGATATATCAGCGTCTTGGAAAACCGAAAATGATTGTAAAAAACAGGGTTAAAGACATTGAAAATCACCTTGTATTCACAATCCAGAGCCTATACATACAGATAAGCTCAGGCATGCCGATATACGATGCCATGGCATCCATTGCAAGGTCTAACTACGGAGCTGCATCATCTGAATTCATGCGTGCAGTAGATGAGATTAAGTCAGGCACACATGTGGAAACAGCCCTTGAGGACCTAGCATCCCGGAATCCATCGCCATATTTTCAAAAGACAATATGGCAGATAGTAAACGCCATAAAAACAGGTGGCGACCTGAGATACCTACTCAAGGACTTGACTGAACGACTTGCACAGGACCAGATAAACACGGCAAAAAGCTTCGGTGCAAAACTCTCGCCAATATCCATGATATACATGCTGTCTGCAGTCATAATCCCCTCCCTTGGAACGACAGTACTAATCACCATCTCCTCCCTACCGAATATCGGCGGGAAGATAAGTGAATCGACATTTTGGATAATACTGGTGGTGACTATAGTGTTACAGTTACAGTTCGCAATGATAATACGGTCTTCAAGACCGAGTATAATAGGTGATTAAATTGAGGGATGCCCTATCCAGGATAGTACCCCACCGACTGCGTGTGGATTTGGATCAGATGCTGGCATACAGCGGGATAAGGTTCAATGTCGATAAATTCTTCTCAACCACTATTGGAACATCTCTTTTCATATCTGCAGTCATAGGACTGATACTTATAGAAACCAATCAACTCCCATTCGTGATGACGTTCGCAGTAGCTGAGGCAATACAGGTCATAGCAGTCTATGCATACCTTATTGTTAGTGCAGACAAGAGAGGTCGTTTCGTGGAATCAGTTCTTCCAGACGTCCTCAAACTGACAGCATCAAACCTAAAGTCAGGACTTACAATAGACAGAGCCCTGCTACACAGCGCCAGGCCAGAATTCGGTTTTTTCAGGGAAGAGATAAAGTTGGTTGCATCAAACATGATGGCAGGAGACACATTTGAAAATGCTCTAAAGGAGATGAATAGAAGGGTGAAATCCAATGATTTCACGGCTGCAGTAGAGCTTATAACCCAGGGGATTAGGTCAGGGGGTAGACTCGCAGATTCAGTAGATTCTATGGCAGACATATTGATGAATCGTGAGATGGTGAAAAAAGAGATAAGGACTGGAGTACAAATGTACACTTCACTTGTCATATTTGCAATAGTAGGCGGTGCGCCGATTCTATTCGGGATTTCAACCTTCCTGATTGAAATCCTGAAAAGCATGTCTGCAAGGATAACAGGGGCAACCGGTGATACCATGGCATTAGCTACAAAAGCCGCCTCTGCAGGTGTCTTCACCCCGTCTACAATACCTATTGAAGTCGAGTTTATCAAGCATTTCGCCTTGATTTCACTTACCACAACATCAGTAATCGGGTCAATTGTCGTTTCGTTGATATCGACTGGCAACTGGAAAAGAGGATTAAAGAACATACCAGTATTTTGCTTTCTCTCGACCGCTATATTTCTCATAGTAAATGAAGTACTCCATAATGTTATTGGGACGCAGTTCCTATGAAGCCGATTAATAGTATAAAAACAGTATATAGTAAAGTAATACACATAAGATGACAGTGGAAAAAGTTAGGACCGGCGTGAATGGATTAGATGATATCTTGGATGGGGGAATACCCAGGGGAAACATAGTGTTGATATCAGGGTCAGCAGGAACAGGTAAAAGTCTTCTAGCACTGTCATACATATATTACGGGGCAAAAAGCTGTGATGAGTCGGGCGTATACATAACCCTTGAGGAATTCCCGGAAAGAATCATAGAAAATGCGAAAACCATGGGATTCACAGATATAGAGGAGTTGATTGAAAGCAAGAAGATGGTGATTATGAGAACAGACGTATTTGACCTTGAAAAACTGGTTGGGGGCATAGAAGACATGATTGAAAGCCGTAAGGCTAAAAGACTAGTTATTGACTCCATAACAGTGCTTTCAGCATTCTCTGAAAAGCCGTTTATGGTCAGAAAAAGCATTTATGAACTAGCCAATATGCTGAAGAGAAACAATGTCACAGCAATATTTACAGGCGGCATAGAATCCACCGAAGAAGGTCACTTTGGCGTGTCTGTCGAAGAATATGCTGTTGACGGCATAATCCGGTTATTCCATAAAGTGGTTGGAAGCCAGTTTGTCAGAGCTATCGGAGTCATAAAAATGAGGGGTAGCAGCCACTCTGACACAATACATCCCCTAGGCATCTCAGAAGTTACTGGCGTTAACGTATTGAAGGATCTGCCACTCCCGGAGAACTTCAGAGTTTAGGTGTATAAACTCCGGTAAAAACATATTCTGCTGGACCTATGAGATATGCCTCAGATATGTTTTCTGTTGTCCCATCCAACTCAACCTTCACTCTGCCGCCGCGCGCATTAAATACTATGGGTTTAGAGGGTGTTGCTTTTGCAGTTAAAACAGAAGCCACCGCACTCGCACATATGCCCGTACCACATGCCAGTGTTTCATCTTCCACGCCGCGTTCATAGGTTCTAATCTTGAACTCGTTTATACCGACTAACTCGACAAAATGGACGTTTACACCGTTTGGAAATACATGCAGGTGGTTTCTAATCCTCGCACCTATATTTTTTACATCCAAACCATCTATGTTCTCATAAAAAAGCACGGCATGGGGATTGCCCATCCCAACAGATGTTATAGTGTATTCAAAACCGTGAATCATCACTTTTTGAGATATGAAGGTTTTATCTGGGTCTCCTGTAACTTGGGCTACACCACGTTTAACTTGGGGTCTGCCCATACCAACCTTAACCTCAGAAACGGAATCACCCTTAAAGACCAAGTTAAGGGATTTTATGCCAGCCAATGTTTCAACTCTCATTTCCTTCTTTGCAACAATGCCTTGTTCATACACATACTTGGCAAGACATCTTATGCCGTTGCCGCACATTTCAGCCCTTGATCCGTCAGGGTTGTAGAATATGAAGTTCACATCAGCTACATCTGATTTTGCAACGAAAATCAGGCCGTCTGAGCCAACGCCAAAGTGTCTTTGACATATTTCTTTTACAAAAGCCGCCTTATCAGCTTCAGCTATGAGTACTTTGTCCCATTCATCGACGAGTATGAAGTCATTACCCGAACCCTGTAGTTTAGTGAAGTTCACTTGCATTTTTTCTTCCTTTTATATATTCATTCAGCTTATTAAACCTGAGGTCGACATATGAAAAAATGCCTATTAGACGCTGATTACATGACAAGAAACGAAAAACCAGTCATAAGGCTGTTCTATAAGGGCGAAGAAGGTGCATTAGTTGAGGAAGTCGGTGATTTTATACCCTATCTATACGCAATACCCCGGGGAGATATTGAGGGATTAAGGGGACAAATAAAGGTGTTAGAAGGTTATAGCGGGTCAGACATTGTTGAAAAGGACGCGGGAGAAGGGATGGAAAAAATTCTGAAGGTTTATTTCACACACCCTAAAAACATCCCCCCAGCTAGGGAAGCTATTGCAAGGATGAAAAACTCGTCAGGGATTAGAGAGGCAGATATCCCATTTGCAAGAAGATATATAATAGACTCTGGCATTGTACCCATGGATTTTTTCGAGTCCGTACCATTGAATGTCGCTTCATGGGATGTAGAAATCGCCGCTGACGGCGAACCAAATGCTTCAAAGAATCCGATACACATGATAAGCTACGCGGATTCAACGGGATATCGGAGGGTTTGGTTTTGGGGCAGAAAAAATCCGGGGTTGGACTTCGCAGAGGAAGTAAATAGTGAGAGCGAGATGATAGAACGCCTAGTTGAGACTATTTCAAAAAACAATATAGACATAATTACGGGATATAACACAGACAATTTCGACTTCCCATATATCCATGAGAGAGCGCAGAAAAACAAGATAGTGCTTAGTGTGGGGGCATGCGGTGAGGAATTAAAACTCGAGAGGAGAGGTATGAATATGGGTGCGAGAGTCGTTGGTAGACCGCATGTAGACATGTATCCAGTGTGCAGGCAAGTATTTAATCTCCCAAGGTACCAGCTTGAGGATGTCTATGAGGCATTGTTCAAAAAGGAGAAATTAGACATAAAAGTCGAGGAGATTAAGGAGTTTTATGAGTCTGAAGACGACAGCCTATTCGCTAAGCTTTGCGAATATTCAATGGCAGACGCTGATGCGACGTTGGATATAGCGTTGAAGATGCTGCCTCTAATGTATGAGCTGTCTAAGGTTATCAGACAGCCACTTTATGAAACATCCCGCATGGGTTCCGGCCAACGAGTTGAGTATTTGCTCGTTGAAGAAGCTCAGAAGAGAGGGATACTTGTTCCAAACAGGCCAAGCGATGATGAGTACGGTGAACGGGACGACAGCCCGTATGAAGGTGCGTTTGTTGTCGATCCAATAAGGGGCATACACGATAACATAATACTCTTTGATTTCAGAAGCTTGTATCCGTCAATAATCCTATCGCACAACATCGACATCTCAACCCTCGACTGCAGCTGCTGCGAGAAAGACGGGCATAAAGCCCCAAATAACCATCATTTCTGCACGAGAAACAGGGGATTCATACCTGAGGTTCTGAAAAAGCTTTTGGACAGGAGGACAGAATTCAAGAAACTAATGAAAAACGAGGATGACCCGGAAAAAAAAGCCCTCTTAGACGTGGAACAACAGGCTATGAAACTTTTGGCAAACAGCATGTATGGTTACTATGGCTTTCAAAGAGCTAGGTGGTACTGTAGGGAATGCGCGGAAGCCATCGCAGGATGGGGAAGACAATACATACAAAAAACTATAGATACCGCTAAAAAACACGGATTTGAGGTAGTATATGGAGATACTGACAGCGTCTACCTAACCAAGCCAGATATTAGTGATATAGATAAAATCAAGGATTTGTCAAAGCGTTTCCAGAAGGAAATAAACGATGAACTGCCTGATGCTATGGAATTGGAATATGAAGGCTTTTACCCGAGGGGGGTGTTCATTACCAAAAAAAGGTATGCGTTGATTGGGGAGGATGAGAAACTCACCATCAAGGGATTAGAAACCAGAAGGCGTGATTGGTGCCAGATAGCGAAGAAGACGCAAGAGAGGGTGTTGGATGCCCTATTGAAGGATCGTGACCCTGAAAAGGCTGCACAGTTGGTCAAGGAAACAGTCAGTAGGATAAAGGAGGGGGGTGTGCCATTGGATGAGCTAACCATAAACACGCAGATGACCAGGAATCTTGGAGGATATGTCAGCGAGGGACCGCATATTGCTGCAGTCAGAAAGGCCATGAAAGAGGGCGTCGAATACAAACAAGGAGATATAATAACTTATGTTGTGACAAAAGGCAATGCCACGAACATAGGCGATAAGGCAGTGGTTATAGAACATGCAAATGAGGGAGACTACGACCCTGACTACTACATAAACAACCAAGTATTGCCTGCAGTTATGAGAATACTTGAGGCATTAGGATATCAAGAGGAAGAGATGAAAGGCCACGGCAGACAGATGACTCTAGGAGGCTGGTAAAACAAGAGTAAAGAGGGAAAATATGTTTCCCCCCTATTTTTTCCTATTCCTGTTATGCAAGACTTACGAGTTTAACCCAGAAATAAAGGTCTTTTCCCGCCAGAGGATGGTTAAAGTCCAATGTTATGGATTCATCATCCACATCTACGATTTCGGCAGAACCATCAAGGGTAAGTACCTTCTGGCCTTTTTTAACATCCTTTAGTTCCACCACGATAGAGTCACCTTCAGCATATAAGTCGGCTTTGCCGAACACAGTATCAATAGTCGCGCCCTCTGAGGGTATGTATATGAATACAACAGCGTCGTCTGTCACTTCAAGGACTTTCAATGACATGTTAATGCTGAAATCTTCGTTTTCAGGCAGTTGAAATACAAGGCCAACATATGGTTTTTCCCCTATTTCATCGATAAACCTCTGCATGCTGACATTTTGAACTATAGGACTTCTCTGTTTTTTCTCCACCTTCTGGATTAATTGGTCTAACCGCCCCCCATATGCTTGAGCAGAATCAACCTTGAAGTCTTTCTCATCGCCAGTTTTCAAGCCCAAAATTGCCTTTTCAAAACCAGGGATTAAGCCTCCTGCACCGAGTGTGAAAGTCAAAGGCTGGTAAGGACGAACTGGATTGTATAGATCATTTTCTTCAGCCACAGACTTTATGGATGTGTCAAATACAGTCCCATTCTCAAAACGGCCTATGTAGTCAAGGGAAACTATGTCCCCTGCTTGAGCTGGACCATCTGAGGAGATTAACAAAGTAGTCGGCGTAGGTTGGGATGCCTGAACAGTTGGTTTTTGAGACATAATGTTGTATGCCGCAGCAGCAAATACTAGAATGGCTAGAAACACAATAACATAGCTCATCTTAGACAGACTGCATGAACTGGGTTTGTCATCGCATGACGTAGAGATGATTTCAGGTTTGGGTGTTTCAGTAGTTGCTTCTTTCTTTGCCATTG
>JAHIYG010000215.1 GCA_018815265.1 Candidatus Altarchaeota archaeon
AAACTCACAGAAAATACGAAAAACTTATTCATTGAGTTAACTGGAACCAGCCAGTATGCAGTTGATAAAGCATTAAATATAATATGTTCATCGCTAGCAGACAGGGGAGCACTGGTGAAAAAAGTCCAAATAATAAAAGATGAGTGAATACGACGTGAGCCAAAAGGGAGAGACACACGAACTCGAGGTCATGGTTGAGGCACTGCTTCAAAACTCTGAAGAGACAATAGTCACAGTAAACCAAGCATCCATGGTTTTATACTATAACCGACTGCTGCCGGGAATCCATGCTCAAAAGGGACTGGGTATGAGTTTAGACGATTACCTGCCAAAAGAGCAGCAAGAAGCATTCGGTAATGAAATAGGGAAAATATTCCAAGAAGACGACGCAACGGCTCTGTCATTCAACATAACAGACACCGATGGGAAGGTTAGAGAGTATGCTGCTAAGTTTTCACCAGTCCGCGATGGAAACACAATAGTTGCCACAATAATAACAATAAGGGATGTCACCACACACAATGAGTTAGAACGGGAAAACAGAAAACTCAAGGGACAGTTGATAGAGTTGAGCAGGGTTGTTGAAGCCCATAGGAGACAAAGCCAAAACCACGAGGAAACCCAGAAACTGAAGAACCAAGTCAGCCAACTAGCAAGTGAGAACCAAACACTGAAAAACAAAGTGGGAAAGCTAACCCAGGAGTTGGAGGGAGAAAAGAGGGAGTTGAAGGGGGAGGTAGAGAGGGAGAAAGCTATTGAGGCAAAAATTCACACTGAAGAAATGCGGCTTAGAGAATTGGAGGAGGAGACACAAAAAATGAAGGCCGAAGGAGAGGAGATACTTAAAAAAGACCTACAAACACTCAAGAACATCAACCAACTCATACAGGCGAAGATGAAGCACATGGATGTGGGAGTGAGCCCCACGATAGATACAGATGATAGGGCTCCTAGGACTGATGAGAAACCTGAGCAAACACCGCCTGAAACAGTGCCTGTTGAGATACAAAAAGACGAGGCGACAGTTAATGTTCCAACCGACATAGCTAAACCTGCTGAGACACCGGTTACTGTGGAAAATAAATTAATTGAGACAAAGCCTGCTGAAGAGGCGGTTTCAAAGCCTGAGAAGACAGAAGACCTAAAAGCCTTGGAGAAGGAAAGAATGAAGAAAGTAAATAGTTGGCTCAATGAGGTTATAGAGAAAACAAGAAGTAAGAAAGAGTAAGGGTTTTTTGGCCCTTACATTTTTCCGACAAAGTCTGCAATCACTGGATATTTGAAGTCCTCACCCTTGTAGCATTTTAGGGCGGCGTAAAGACTGTAACCCAGAACCCCGAGCATTGGGATGAAAAGCACTGGGAAACACAAGCTTCCTAAACCCATGGTAGCGAATGCAAAAACGAAAAATATCATGAAACACGCACCTATCACAACGAAACCTGCAAGCTGAAATATCAGCGCCTGCATGGATTGGTTCTTTACATATCTGCTTTTGTCCTTGTAGATAATCCATATTATCAGGGGGGCAATAACTGGGGCTACCAGTGCAAGTGCATGGGCAAGCGCTGCCATCACATTATCATCTGAAGCTTTTGTTGAAACTGTCTCCGTTTTTTTAACCTCTTGAGGGGGTTCTCCCGTGGTTTTTTTTGCAGGCATATTAAGCACCTATTTTTTAGATTATAATCCACACACATTAAAAAAACAAATTTAGTGGAGGCTATAGGGTGAAAATATGTTATTTTGGCTATTTACGGCCTTTTCTGGTTCTTCCCAAATTTTGGCAGTGCATATAGTTAGCTAATGCTGCGTCTGTCGCAGGTATGAGGTATGTGGGAAAAACAACCCCGAATAAAAAGCCTGTGATAAAACGCAAAAGATTTGTGCTCTCCCTCAAGCCAATAAACTGGGTCACACCATCAAAAAACAACGGAGCCACAGATGCCAGCAGAATCCACCTAGTTGGTATGGCGCCTTTTGGGTTGATTAACCTGTAAAAAACACAGCCAAACAGTAGGCCAAAGTAGATACCAACGCATCTTGCGCAAACGCCTAATTTACTATCCCAGAGTGTAAAACTCCTCTCAGACAGTTGATGGCAAAGCCTTGAGAAAACACCATATGCAATTTCAGACAGGATATAATTGTTGATTGATGCGAGGTAGGGTGGGAGAAAAATGAGCAGAAACACAAAAAGGAAAAATGCAGAATAAAACAGTTGGGATTTCATATTTTCCTGCGTGAGATAGAATGCTTGTCTGTCTCGCTAGGGTTTGAGGATACAACATAGGCTAAGCCTCCGAAGCCCCCTGCAAAAAATGAGACAACCAAATTTACGAGTGCCAGAAACAGCATTTTCACTATGCCTTTGGCCAGACCCCCTGTTGTATTGGGTATGTTGGAAGGCCCTATGCTAAAGACGGCCATAATGGCAACTATGATGTAGTATGCGACTTCATTGAAGACAGTATAGGAGATGCCAAATATCGCCCCAATTATGAATCCATCTGCCAACTCTATGCTTTTCTTACTCTTTCCCACAAGATACACAGATAAAAAACCCCCTGCTAAAATCCAAAGGCAACAGATGTTTGGTATCCACAATATTGGGATTGCACCCACTATTCCAAATATGAAACCCATCAATGCAGCATTTAAAATGGCCTTTCTAGGCTCAATCTCGGCTTTCATTTTGGCAATATGGCTTAGGATTACACGGTATTTAAGGATTTGATAAAGATTAATACATAATATAAAAAACTGCCCACTAGAGTGGGCAGTTTTTGATACACGCAATCTGTCACGTTAGTTTACCCTGTCCCTTGAAAGGGACAGATTACATTGTTCAAAGATGAGAATAAACAGGATAGAAACCAAGGCATATGTGATTTCAGCAGACGCTGAAAAGCAGGCTTTAGAGCATTTTAAAAAGAAGGCTGCTGAAGTCGAAAAAAACTCAAACTCCAAGGTGACGACCCAAATAAGCCACCATTATGTGCCGTTAATGGTCGTGTCCGGAGTAAAATACGACAAACAGGGTAGGGGACTTCTTATTGAGGGTTTGGAAAACACATTCCACATAGGTTTGACAGACGCCTGCTTTTATGTACTACACCATAAAACCATGTCTGAATCTGCAAAGGACGCTTTCATGAAGTCTGGGGTGGATGTTGAACGCATAGACCGGTTGCTTGACATATCAACTCTTTCCTATTCTGCATTGAAGACTTTAGGTTTCCTCCTAGACAACGGGACAATGTATTGGGACAAACTTGACGTTCCAACGCAGCAGGCAGTCAAAGAATTGAATGGTAGGAAATACGCAGACATATGGAGGGGAGTAGACAGGGAAAGCGAGGTCGTCTCTGCCTTGCGTGAGGTCTTCAGCATGGAGTCAGTAACTCCATTGACAAAGGTCAAACCCACAGTTGACCTGCCGCGCTTCACCCACACATCATATAATCTCTCGCCAAAGCTGCTCCTCACAGAGTATGTTGAGGAGGAGTTGGAGTTGGAAAAGATTGTCCACGCCCCAGATAAAATAAACTACATACTGGGAATACTCTTCAACTGCAGGTTAGTTGTGAACAGGATAGTGTATCTCCCATATGTAAAATGCACATTCCAGTGGCTTGGAAAGCAGTCGACTGAGATAAAATATATTCCCTGTCCAAAGCATGCTGAACCAATAAAGTACAAGTCGCCGAAGAAACTCAAAACGATTACTATCGGGACGAAAGGCCACGGACTCGAAGCCATACCCTTCGAGGATGTCGCTATAAATTTCTCAAATGTCGCAGGCATGCATGCTGTGAAGGAGAAACTCAAGGAGGGCATAATATATCCAATAGCGCATCCTGAGCTTTCCAAAAAGTTCGGCACCAAAGGGGGCGGGGGAGTCCTGATGTATGGCCCACCAGGATGCGGTAAGTCATATATCATGCGTGCAACAGTTGGTGAAGCAGGCGTTGACTTCTTCAGCATCAGCACCCAGGACATAATAGGCGACGACATCGACGCAGCAGCAAAGCGGATAGACGACATATTCAGCGAAGCCAGAGCTTCATCTCCTGCCATACTGTTTTTTGACGAGATAGACGCCTTGGGAGGTTCCAGAAAGTCTGGGCAGTCGGGTTCAGAACATAGGCTTGTCAACCAGTTCCTGCAGAACATGGATGGGGTAGGGGCATCAAATGAGAATGTGATGGTTATAGGCTCGACAAACGCCCCCTGGGATATGGACCCGGCACTAAGGCGTGCCGGAAGGTTCACAACACAGATACTCATCCCCCCTCCAGACAATGAAGCCAGGATAGGCATGATAAAGACCCACATAAAAGGCAGGCCACTGGCGCAGGACATAAACATAGAAAGGCTTGCTGAGTTGACAGACAACTACAGCAGCGCAGACGTCACAGCGATATGCGACGAGGCTGCTAAGATTCCTTGGAGGGAATCGATACACGGCCAGGAAGGCAGGCCCATACAGATGCTGGACTTCCAGAAGGCATTGGAGGAGAGGGAGTCAAGCCTACTACCATGGCTTAGGCTCGCTGAAAAACAACTCCGGGAATCTGGGGAATCAGATATTTTCCCGGAGCTTGCAGACTACGTCTTCAAAAGGGCTGGCGGCATCGAGATGGCGTCTGCTCCAACAATCAAGTTCGCAGACGTCGGCGGCTTAGATGATGTTAAGGAGGAAATCAAGAACAAGATAGTCTATCCAATGCAGCATCCAGAGCTGACAAAAGAATACGGGAGGGAAGCAGGAGGAGCACTGCTTCTTTATGGCCCTCCAGGATGCGGAAAAACTTACATCGCCAAGGCGACAGCCGGAGAATGCAGCGCAAACTTCTTCAACGTGAAAATAACAGACCTGCTCTCACCAGAAGAAGGAGTGACTGAAAAGAGATTACATGCAATTTTTGAGAGGGCAAGTAGAAACACGCCAGCCATCATATTCTTCGATGAGATAGACGCAGTTGCAGGACAGCGGACATCAGCTGAGGGTGGGGCTGAGCGCCGGCTGATAAACCAATTCCTCGTCGAAATGGACGGCTTCGAAAAAACAGAGGGAGTAACAGTA
>JAHIYG010000216.1 GCA_018815265.1 Candidatus Altarchaeota archaeon
CAACCACAGGAAACCCATGTTCTGCTAGTTTAGCGGCAACACCCAATGTGTCATCGCCGCCTATAGTAACCAACGCATCAAGTTTCAGTTTCTTTATCCCTGCCTCTGCCTTTTCTATGCCATCCTGCATCTTTAAGAGGTTAGTCCTAGAAGAACCAAGTATTGTACCTCCTTTTACAAGAATCCCCGATATATCAGAGTCACCTAAGTCAAAACCGTCGGCCTCGATAATTCCCTTCCACCCATCTCGTATGCCTACAAAGGACATGCCATAGTATTTTTTTCCCTTTTTCACTACAGCCCTTATGGCGGCATTTAGTCCAGGACAGTCCCCCCCACCAGTGAGTATACCAACTCGCACAAAAATCTCCCCCAGTTAACCAAAAAATGTTTTTGCTATGTCATACCAGTAGTCTGGGACCTTCCGGTCTTTGATTGCCATGTTCAGCGGGACCTTCACTATTTCATCACCTTGCAAACCGACCATGTAGCCGAACTCCTTGTTCTTAACGAGCTCTACTGCTTTGACTCCAAATCGAGTAGCCAGTATCCTGTCCTCGTGGGATGGTGTACCACCGCGTTGTATGTGGCCAAGAACAGATGCGCGAGCGTCGAAACCTGTTCTTTTTTCTATCTCCACCTTCAACCAGTAGGATATGCCACCCAGCGTGTCATATCCGAATGCGTCTTTTTGACCCTTGAGTTTTATTGTCTTGCCCCCTTGGGGATGAGCACCCTCGGCCACAACGACTATTGTGAAGTTCCTGAACTTGTGTCTCTTCTTGATTATTTCACACACTTCATCCATGTCAAAAGGTTTCTCTGGAATCAAAACTAAATCTGCGCCAGCAGCAAGCCCAGACATCACAGCTATCCAACCCGCATGGCGGCCCATAACCTCCACAATCATAACCCGGTGATGAGATTCCGCGGTTGTGTGTACGCGGTCGATTGCCTCAACAGCAACCTGAACCGCAGTGCTGAAACCTATCGTCCGCTCAGTCCCCATTATGTCGTTGTCTATGGTCTTGGGCACACCCACAATGTTTAAGCCGGCTGCGAACATCCTTGACGCGACACCCAATGTGCTGTCACCGCCAATAACAATCAATGAATCAAGCTGTAGCCTCTTATATCCTTTCATGAGTTTCTCAAGTTGCACATCTTCATGAAAAATCTGCGAGGGAGTGGAACCAAGTATTGTGCCCCCCCTCATAAGTAAGCCTGATACGCCATCGCGGTCCAACGGAATTGCTTTCGCATGCAACAGACCAGCCCAACCCTCCTCTATGCCAAAGAACTTCATCCGATAGTCTTTAATGCCCTTCCTGACAATAGCCCTGATTGCAGCATTCAAACCAGGACAGTCCCCTCCGCCAGTTAAAATACCGATTTTCTGTGCCACAGAAATAGATTAGACGCGAGGTTTATTAAGTTGTTTAGTAGTATTCCCTCGCATCCCGCGCCGCCTTGAAGATGTCTTCCAGACTCACAATCAGTTCTTTGTTGCCGATATATACTGGAACTCTCGAGTCAATGTTTATGGGGTCAATATCCAAGAGGTTCTTGCTTCCCACAGACGACGAACCACCAGCCTGTTCCGCGATATAAGCCATCGGATTGCCTTCAAAGACGAGCCTCAACTTCCCCTTGGGTTTGTCAAGGGTTGCGGGATATCCGAAGAAGCCGCCGTGGTGCAGTATCTGGTTGAAGTCGCCGACGAAACTCCCCCCATATCGGAGTTTCAAACCCTTGCTCCTCAGAAGCTTCACAAACAAGTCGAATTCAGGAACCCATTTATCTGGGTTTCCTCCGACACCATATATTTTAGGCTCCGGAAAAGTCACACCCTCCTTGAGGAGTATGAATTCATTCACGTTCTTCCTCGCCCGAATAAACTCCTGAACGCCATCACCCACAGACATCACCAGAGTGGTGTTTGGACCGTATAGTTTGTAAAATGCCGCAATCTGTTTTATACCCAAACCCGGCTTGTCCTTGGCCTTGTATATGCCGATGATTGTGCCAAATAAGTTGTTGCTTTTAACATTGGATGAACCATCTAATGGATCCATTACGACGTTGAATTTCCCCCCCTTTTCAGAAAACACCTGGTCAGGCAGTTCCTCACTGATTACTGATTTGACAAGACCGGAGTCTAGCATCTTCTGAGTTAGCAAATCATTAACCCATACATCCAATGCCTTCTGGTCTTCACCGTATATGTTTTTCGTCCCAGCATCCCCCAGCCGGTGAGGGAACTCCTCCCGGATTGGGATTACAAGAGACGACAAAAGAGTTATCAATTCTGTCAAATCCTTGTCTACCTTCTTCGTAGAGAGATAGTCCTTTAAAGTGACGTTTTTTTCCATATAAACAAACCCCGTAGAATAAAATGGGAGAAACGATTATAAAAGGTTCGGAAGCTTCCCAAAAGCCAGGATATAGTCGTCCTTTACCGCTAAAACCCCGATATCAGAAGGCAAGGTAGCAGTGTCGAAGTTTTTGAGGTCGTCGACTGAGTGAATATTGTTTGCAATGGATGTTGCAAAGGCGTCGGCGTGAGCCGCGGACTTATGAGTAACAGTCACAGAGTCTGCACAGCCCATGCTGACTGAATGCCCTACAGAAGCTGAACTCGTGCAGACACCCAATGGAGTGTCTTCTGGATTCACCAGAAAAACCATTTTTTCGGACAGCACAGACGGACCGGCGTAGATGCCAATCTTTTTTGGGGTTGTGGTTTTTATGAATATGTCTCCGCCGTTGTCGACAACCACATCCAATGCGCCGAGGGAGACAATATATTCTCCGAGGTACTCTGAGATAGCGCCCGCCACCGCAGCCATGGGGCCGACACCTGTTCTTACTGCAGCGTCACCCATCGATTTCACAATCGCTGGCGCATCATTTTGGACTTTCACAGGCTCATATGATGACTTAAACAACGGGTTTGAATTGATGTATGAAAGTAGGTCATTGTAGAGTTCAACCAATTTTTCAAGCGACTTCTTTTTCGCATCTAAGTCAGAGGAGATTTTCAGATGCGATTCGCCGAAATCCAGTTGCCATTTCATCATAGCATGCACATAAGACATATTGTCGAGGATTAATAATTCAAGGTTCATAAACCTGAAAAGCCATATATTTTCCATGGTAGTCAAAACCATAAATTCCAATGGTCCTGATGATTTTGCCTTTCCAGATCTCAAGAATTCACGAGTCCCGTTTGACGATGTCGTTTCTAAAATACATGCGTTAGGAACAGACTATTTGACGGGCGTAGTAGGCAATGTCACATACTGGGGGGTCACACTACCTATTCACTTCTTAGCAACCAAAGACTACAATACCTCAAAGCCGTCAATGGCTGTATTCGGAGGAGTACATGGGGATGAACCAGCAGGGACCTATTCAGTCCTTGAGTATGCAAGGCAAGCAGCAGGTGACGGATTAAACTACACATTCATACCCCTAATCAATCCGTCTGGGTTTATATTAGGCACACGAGAGAATGCATTGAATGTCGACATCAACAGGGACTTTGACACATGCGAAAGCATGGAGACAAGATTAGTAAAGGGTTTTCTGCAAGAGAGGGGAAAAAGATTTGATTTAGCCTTTGTCCTGCACGAGGACAATACTGATAAACCCGTGGAGGGTTTTAAAGTAGAGGATAATCCTCTGGGTTTTTACGTGTATGAATATTCCCCAAAAGGAAGAATGTGGGGTAAACAGGTTGTAAAAGCAGTTGAAGCATGTGGCTTTCCAGTATGCAGGGGGGAGAGAGTATATGAGGACACTGCTGAGGGAGGAGTTATACGGATGCCACATACACAGGAAACACTTGAAAGGGAAAAAGGCCAGCTTTTCATAGAGCTTTTAGGACACACTAATCATGTTTTAGTCCCTGAAACGCCAACATGCCATGAAATGGGATATAGAGTACGGACCCTTGTTGCGTGCATGCATGCTGGGAAAAAATTAGTCTCAGAAGGCCAG
>JAHIYG010000217.1 GCA_018815265.1 Candidatus Altarchaeota archaeon
CTATGTCCTCTGTAGTTCCAGGCGGCACAGTGGTTTCTAAAATCACTAAGTCATCATCCTTCAAAACCGATGCGACGTCCTTGAATGCGGCTTTAAGAATGCTGAAATCTGGCTTGTGTTTTTTATCCAGTAAAAGCGGAACCAACACGATGTATACTCTGGCATCCCTGCATGATTTTATGTCTGATGTTGCATAGAGGGTTTTTCCGCAGTTCCTTTTCATTATCTCCCCTAAACCGCCCTCCTCTGTTATTGGGTTTATTCCGGAGTTAATCTGTCGGACTCTTTTTTTGTCTATGTCATACCCAATCACTTCAACCCCTGCATCTGATATTGCTGCTGCGAGAGGCAATCCGGCATTACCCAATCCTATGACGCATGCTTTCAAAGATTCACCACCCTTCTCTCTCTTGCTGAGGACTTGATTGCAAGTGCTACCTTTAATGCGTTCACTCCGTCTTCTGTGGTGACTGGCGGTTTACTACAGTTTTTCACAGAATCTATAAATGACTCAACCTCTATCATCAGGGGCTCTTTTTTTTCTATCCGTATCATTTTAGCTTCCCCCTTTACAGATCCTTTGAGGATTTCCTGGTAGCTGTAGTTTTTCCATGTTTTTTTGTTCTTGCAGAATGTGAGTTGCTGGTTTATGTACTCTACCCGGAACATGCCCTTTTCCCCGATGACTTTGAGTTCTCTGGTTTTGTCTGGAGTCACCCAGTTGATATCTAACACACCTGTTACTCCGTCTTTGAATTTTAGAATGCCTGATAGCATGTCTTCTTTTTCTGTGTGGATTTTGGACTTTGTCTCGGCATATACCCTTATAACATTTGATTCTGTGAGGTAGCCCATTATGTCTATGTCATGTACTGCCAGGTCCAAAATCACTCCAGTATCCCGTATCCTGTGAGGGAATGGCCCGACGCGGGTTGCAGATATTGTGTAGACCTCACCAAGCTCCTTTTTCTTCAGTCTTTTTTTAAGCTCCTGAACTGCAGGGTTAAACCTTTCAATGTGTCCCACCATTACTTTGACGTCTTTTTTCCTGGCTTCTTCAACGATTTTTTCAGCGTTTTTTACTGTTTCTGCAATAGGCTTTTCAATAAGCAAGTCTGTCCCGGCCCGTATGCACTCCAATGCCGTCTTTGTGTGCGCCGTTGTTGGAGTCGAAATTGTGGCTATGTCAGGGGTTTCCAGTTTCAAAAGCTCCCTAACGCTTGAGTATGTGTTTACTCCGTATTTTTTCCCTATATCCCTCAGGCGTTTTTCATCTGTGTCTGAGATTCCAACTAATCTGGTGCCTGGGTTTTGTTCATATATCCTGCAGTGGTTTGCCCCCATCGCACCCACACCTATTACAGCAGCCTTTAGTCTATTCATCATATGCTATTTAGGGTTTTGCAGATAAATTCCAGGTTCTCTTCACTGAGCCTTGGATGCACAGGTATTGACAAAACCTCATCACATGCTTTTTCACATTTCAAATGAGATTCATTGTATCCTCGCTCCAGGTATGTCTTTTGTCTGTGGATTGGAACAGGGTAGTATATGCCATATCCTATTCCTTCACTCACAAGTTTTTCAACTACATCATATCTTCTCGGATGCCGTGTGGTATACTGGTTGAAAACGTGTCTGCACCCTTTTCGTACCGTCGGCAATGTAATGTCTTTATTTCTTATTTTTTTGCTTAGGTATCTGGCGTTTTCAACACGCCTATTGTTGTTTGCTTCAAGTTTCCTAAGCTGTTCGACGCCTATAGCAGATGCTATGTCAGTGGTTCTGAAATTGAAGCCGAGCATTATGTGGTGGTATTTTTCTTCCATTCCATGGTTTCTTATCCTCCTCGCGAGCTTGTCTATTTCCTCGTCGTCAGTAGTTATCATGCCTCCCTCCGAGGTTGTCATGTTTTTTGTCGGGTAGAAGCTGAAGCATCCGGTTCCGAATGCCCCAGCGTTTTTTCCGTCTACCGATGCGCCGTGGGCCTGGCAGGCATCCTCGATCAAAATCAGTTTGTTGTCATCACAGATATCAGTCAATGCTTTCATGTCTGCTGGATGTCCGAAGAGGTGCACAGGCATTATAGCCGTTGTCTTGGATGTTATTTTTTCCTTGACGTCTTCTGGGTCTATGTTGTATGTGTCTTCTTCTATGTCTGCGAAAATCGGTTTTGCGCCTGTGGACACTATGCTGTTTGCGGTTGCTATGAATGTGAAGGGGGAGGTGATTACCTCATCACCTGCCCCTATCCTTTGGGCGAGGAGCGCTATGTGAAGTGCTGCGGTACCTGATGAGACTGCAATAGCGTGTTTTGTGCCTATGTATCTTGCAAACTCCTTTTCAAACTGTAGTGTCTTTGGCCCTTGGGTTATCATTCCAGAGTCTAATACTTTTTGTACTGCCTTTTTTTCTTCGACTCCAATGTCGGGTTCAGCTATGTTTATCACTTTTTGCATTTACTGCATGTTTTTCCCTTTTTTATTTTTTTCCCGCATTTGCAGACTACCCCCTTGACTTTTGCTGGGTTTCCATATGCGAGTGCGTGGTCTGGGATGTCTTTTGTCACAAGTGAGCTAGCCCCTATCATCGCATATTCGCCTATTGTGTTGCCGCATAATATTGTCACGTTGGCGCATACTGACGCACCCTTTTTAACTAGCGTCTTGACCAGTCGGGATTCATCCCATATTTCTGCCCTGGGGTATAGGTCGTTTGTGAAGATGACTGAGGGGCCTATGAATACGTTATCTTCTAATGTTACTCCCTGGTATATCAGTGAGTTGTTTTGTATTTTTACGTTGTCTCCTATTTTCACGCCGTAGTCTATGTATACGTTTTTTCCGATGTTGCAGTTCACACCTATTTCGGAGTCTTCCCTTATTTGGGCGTGGTTCCAGATTTTAGTTCCCCTGCCTATTCGTGCCTTCTCAGATACTTCGGCACTTTCATGGACTTTGTAATCCATATCCTGATGATATTTCCATTTATCATTAAAAACTAAACCTCCCTTTTTATTTTTTCAGCTGTCTTTTTCCCGAGTATTGGCGTTAAGATTTCCAGTGGCGCGTTTTTCAGCTGTGGCACGGTCTTAATGCCTGTATTGAAGATTTTCCTAGCTCTCACCCGCCCTATTCCCTTGACTGAAACAAGCGGCAGAAGCTCCTCTAAAACCCCGTATTTCACCCGCGCCTCAATCTTCTTCACTTCGACGTGGGATTTCCTTAGTCCAATAATCCTTGTCAACTCAGCTGCTGCATAGCA
>JAHIYG010000218.1 GCA_018815265.1 Candidatus Altarchaeota archaeon
GCCGCCCGCGCCGGTCTGCTTGGACATGATGCTCACGGCGCTCTCGGTCGCGGCGGCGTCTGCGAGGGTCGAGGTGAGCGTCAGCGGGCCGGACGCGGGGGAGATGGTGGAGGTGACGGCCTTGATGGAGATGGAGTCGAGAACGAGGTCTGATGCAGTGCCACTAGCATAGACAGCCAAGGTAGTCGTATCTTTGGCAACAATGTATTGCGTATACGTCCCCGCAGCGGTCACAGACGATGGGGCGTATACACTCCCGCCGAACTTCGACGCCACCGTAGACAAAAACGGCAGAATACACGTCAGCTACGGCCAAATGGAAAATAGCATCGTCCACGACAAAAGACACTTCATGGAACTAGTACAACGCCAACGAGAATACCTAAACAAAAAACCAAACACCCAAATGACAGATTAAACTAAAAGGGACAGATAGTTCTAAGCCCCAGTCGGGAGTTGAACCCGAGGCCTCGTGCTGTTTGGGATTATATCCTTTTTTACTGGGTCGTCGAGTTCCTTGACGGAACGAAGACGGCCCGTATGTGGACTGGACACAGTCCTACCAAGCACGCGCTCCACCAGGCTGAGCTACTGAGGCATTTTTTTACATTCTTCCCAGCAGATTATGCTGGTGCATATGCGTGCCATCTTTAGATGGCACTCGTAGCACGTGTCAACGGAGCGAGCCGTTGAGGCTAAGCTACTGAGGCGTTTTTTTACATTCTTCCCAGCAGATTATGCTGGTGCATATTTTTTTAAAGGTTATCGAGCCATATAGGCGAAGACCTTTGAAATGCATTGCATTTCAGGGCGCAGCGATTTAAGTCGCTAGCGTGGCTTAAGTGTGAACGGATTCCCGTTCAACTACTGTGGCAAACTTTAAATTAAAGTTTGATTAATGAGCAGCATGCGGCTTCGCCTTAGCTGCTCGGTGGCTTCTGATTAAACTTCTTCCAACCCCGCAAAGGATTGTGCATAAGGGGTCTTCAGACTCCTTCATTCGCAGTGCATGTGAACGGGGTGGACCGTTCATGTGTTTGGAGATTTAGGGTTTTGTTGTTTTTAAGTTGGTTTTTTTCAGGTATTGGGGCATCATTTATATTGGCTACAACAATATGTAAGCAGACCCCAGGAATAAACCATTATAAAGCAGATATCACATTTTAAGATATGGAAAAGAAGTATGAGATAGGTGGTTTTGAAATAACCGACGCCCATGGAAGGTTAGTCTTCTACAGGGCTTTTCCAGAGACATATTTGGACGTCTCCTACAATGAGATAGAGAATATGCAGCATATAACAGAGTTGAACTGGCAATTGCTGACAAAATCCCTCCTATTATTCTGTACTTTTGTGGTGTTGTATCTCAACCAAGCAGGAGTATACATTATTGCTGAAGTAATTAAGAGTGTAATGCCTGAATTAGCAGAAAAAATACCAATATACGCCATTATGGTGATAATATGGCTAGTGTTGATCACATATGGAGTCCTGTACTTAGGCATGTTTATGATGTCCTTTAGGGGCAGATTCATGATATCCAGGAAAAAAGGGAATCCAATAGTCATACATACTAAATTAACCCCTGAAGTGAGGCAGTTCATAGACAACATAAATGAAGAAGTAGATTTGACGACAAAGGGGATAGTAAGGCATGGACCGATACCTAGGGCGCCTGAGGAAAAGGGTGTTGTAAAAGTCATGACAGACTATTGGGGTAATGTTTTAGGTCTTGGAAGGACAGAAGACAGGAAAAAACAAGAATACAATACTGAAGAGAAGAAAGAATACATTGCAGAAACTAAGTCAGATAGTGAGTTGAATGTTAGTCAAGTAAAAGTTAGGAACACCAGTTTAAGAGAGTTAGATAACATACAAAAGAGGAGGGTTGTGTTAGTTCTGACAAGGGGAGATGACCATTCATTGCCTCTTGTGAAAGTTCTGAGTAAGATGGTCAAAGAAAACAATATAGGTGGAGTATACTTAAGTTTCACAATGCCTTCAGAGTACATAATCTCCAACATGGAAGATGCAAAGATACCATCGGAGAATGTATACTTTATAGATTGTATAAGCATAATGGCGGGGAAAGTAGAGACAGTGAAAAACGAGAAAGTAGCCTACGTTGAAAATCCAGCTTCCTTAGAGGACATAACATTGCACATGGACAGCATGCTTTCCAAGGTTAAAACAGAGAAAAAATTCATATTCCTCGACTCACTAAGCAGCCTTTCAATATATAACAGCGACAAAAGCGTGAAGGAATTCACCCACTACATAATAAACAAGATAAGATTGCATGAGTTGATTGGGATTATATTGGCTGTAGAGAAGAAGGAAACCGAGGAGTTAGTCAGGATAATAACGCCTATGTGCGACCACCAGATAAGGTTGTGAACATATTTATTATCTATTACAGCCTATTCTTTTCAATGGTAAATTGCGGTAGATGTGGCAGGCCAATATACGACAACCAACCAATATGCAGTTTCTGCAGGAAGACAATATCTAAGGAAGCCACTAAAAAAACCAACAGACTAAACAGGCAGCGAGAGGAGCAGATTGATATGATGACAAACATGACTTCGCCTGGAGGCGAAGAAGAAGAAGATGCCACATCAGTCTGGGTTGAAGAGGACTTTGAAGAAGCAAGCAAAAAGAAGAAGCCCTAATAAACCCTGAATCTCAGTTTGGCTGCGACACCCCCAAGTGATGCGAGTTTTACCCCTGCTTCGCCGCAACCGTCTATGATATGGGGTTTGCCACCTGTTGAACGCACAATATTAAAGAGCACCTCAAAAGATTCTCTTGAGGCTGCAAAGACCGCGTCTGTTGTTAGGACAATATCAGCAGCGTTTGATTTAGCAGCAGCCTCCACCTCATTGAATCCATAGACTCCTAAGCCGCTGTCCTTTGATATTTCCACCAGAATCTCCTCCATAAACTTCATATCCCTTACTGAATTCATTTCTTCAAGGGATTTCTGAAGCTTTTGCTTTGATAAAACCTCCCTGACGCCACTTCTGCCTGATGAACCAGTATCCTCCAAAACAAACTTTGCCGCAAAATCAGGGTTAGATTCCTTAATGTGCGAGAATAAGTTGTTTTTCTCAAACCCCGGGCCAGCCAACACAAACAAGGATATGTTGTGTTTTGCCATCATCTGGATGAGGTATTCTGTGATGCTCCGGTAGTATTCTATCTTTCGTTTTTCTCTGTCTTTCAGATCGTATTTTCCGCCGATGTTAGCTTCCAAATCCAGGTATTCTATTCGTGAATCCAGCACTAACGCGAATGTCGCCTCCCCTAAATCCATGCAGACGACAGCCACCTTCGATTTTAGTGTGTTTTTAACTGCAAAGTCGACAGCCTCCAAATCCGTCTTAGACCAGTGTTCTTTTTCCACAGTTACTGTTGAACCCTCACCCAAACTAAAGCTGTGATAGCTGCCTAAACTCACTAGATCCTCTGGACCACCGATTATCTTCCCTGAAACACGGAGTATATGCTCTTCGGGCTGAAACTCCACGGACTCGACGCTAAGCGTCAAAGTTATTGTTATGCGCTCCCCTCCCTTTGAGCGGGAGTCATCCTTGTCTTTGATACGTCTTTGGGTTTTGGATTTAACAGTATCTCCTTGAGAAACCAGTCTCCCTAGATACCATAGGTCATCTAAGTTCTCAATCCTCAGCCTCATGAGGCCCTGACGCAAATCCCGGAATTCAACATTCATATATGAGGATAGGGAGCGTGTTTTTTTATAGTAATAAACCCTTCATATACTCCATGGTAAATGAAGTGCGTGCAGCCCACATACTTGTCAGGGGCGAGGATTATGCAAAGGAACTGATGGATAAAATCCAGAAGGGGATGAATTTCTCAGAGCTCGCTAAAAAACATTCCACATGCCCATCTGGGAAAAGCGGCGGCGACCTAGGCTGGTTCGGGAGAGGCAGAATGGTTAGGGAATTTGAGAAGGCTGCATTCGACGCAGAGAAAGGAGCAGTTGTAGGGCCGGTTAAGACTGAATTCGGATACCACATAATTAAGGTGTTGGATAGAAGATAGAAATTGTCAATAATTATTTGAGAATACACCTGTATAAATAGGTTGGTTACGAAACAGAATCAGTATTTTTTATATAGTTGTATTACCCAAGGTATATACGAGGGGCCCAACAAAGGGTTCGGCCGTCAACAATATGTAACCTAGTCTGCGGCTGCCCCCGAACAATAGTCGGGGTCGACAGCGGGGCAGACATAATATGTTTAAACGCGTGAACCAAGCCCCTCACTCATCCTAAAAAAAAGATTCTTTTTAGATTGAGGGAGTAAATCAGTTTTACATGTATTTTAAAGGTGTTTTTCCCCATCAGTTACATGCGCAGAGTAGTTGGGCGTGTGCCGTTTGTTTTTCCGGATAAAGGAGAGCAGTTGGATTTCACGTCGCTTCCTAATCCAGTTGGGAGTGAATGGGGAGATTTAATGGGTCATAGGCAAAAGCTGAAAATTGGCGTGATGGAGGTTACTTCTTCTGATTTGGACGGCATAGGTGGTGTTGAAACATATGTGAAGGGATTAAATTCAGAGCTTTTGAGAAATCATTCGATAGACATACATACAGTGTATAGGAGTGTAGATAGGGGTTCAAAAGACAGGGTTGTTGCCTGCGGAGGTAGCAGGCTTTTTATGCATCCAGTGTATACTGGGGAGGAAACTGAAGTCCACAGGTTAAAGAGATTGGTGAAGATGTCTCGTAGAGTCAACGACATATTAAAGACTGAAGATATCGATATTGTGAATTTTCATGGACAACTTGGTTCTTCGATGATTTTGCCTGCCATGATCCCTTATATGAAGGGCACGCCAGTTGTGGTGACAAGCCACGGAGAATTTGGAATAGAAGGTTTTAGGCATCCGATTAAGGCTGTCGGCCTGTCCTTAGGCAGCGCTTTCACCAGATTTGCAACTGTTAGGACTGGAGTCAGCGCAGTAGCTGCTGACAGTTTAGGGCCTGGTTCGATTGTTGTAGGGAGTCTTTGCGACATTGATTTCTTTAACCCTGAAAACAGTGAGGTTAATCCGGAATCGTTCAGAAAGCAAGTTGGTGCTCAAAACAAGAAGTTGATATTGTATCCTGCAAGAATAACTGGGTTGAAGGGACAGATGGATTTTGTGAAAATGTGTGAGAAACTGCCAGAAATGTTAGAGGGTTTTGATTTCAAGGCCGTTGTGGTTGGGCCAAGTTTTGACGAAGATTATCTTAGACAGATAAGGGAGTATATAGTCGCACACGATTTAGGTGAGAGAGTAGTTATTATGGATGGCGTCGACCACAAGAGACTTCGTGACATGTATGCTGCATCAGATTTGGTTGTTTTCCCAACATATCAGGAGGGGTTGGGCCTTACAGCGGTTGAGTCACTTGCCATGAAAACCCCTGTTGTCGCATATAATACGGGCGGAATCCCGGAAGTCGTTGAAGAGGGTAAAACGGGGTTTTTGGTGGCACAAGGAGATATTGGAGGACTCTGTGAAAAAGCAAAGAAGGTGTTGACCGACCCGAACTTATCAGCGAGTATGGGTGATGAAGGGAGAAAACAGATGATTGAGAAGTTCTCGCCAGAAAAACTAGCACAAAGATACATGCAACTATACAAAAGAATAATTTCTGGTCAGATATAGTTTATCAGACTTTGATGTCTATGATTTGTCCTTTTCCGCCGTTTTTTGTTGGTTTCTGTGCTCTGTTAGGTGTGGTTTTTGGAGTAAGCGGTTGGGGAAGCTGTCTTTGGGCTTCTGCATCTTTTTCGCTTTGTTCTTTGGCGTCTTTTGCCTTGCCGGTAGGGTTTATGGGTTCTATCCTTCTGGATTCTATTCGTCTTATTTCCATTTACATTGCCTCCAGCGCCTTAATCCGGTCTTGTACTGGAGGGTGGGTTTCGAAAAGCGCCATAAACCTGCTTTTTGATGGGTCTGCTAGGAACATTGGTGCAACCGCTGAGTTTACGTCTGTGTGTTTGGTGGGTTGGGCGTAGTCTGCCTGAATTTTCCGCAGTGCATCTATCAAACCCTGCGGGTATCTTGTCAACTCTACGGCTCCTGCGTCAGCCATGTATTCGCGTTTCCTAGATATCGCCAACTGGACGAGTTTCACTATTAAGGGGGCGAGTATTGACAGTATGACTCCTGCTATCATGAGGATTATCATTAATCCGCCACCGCCACCGCGTCTATCTGATCCTCTGCCGCCGAACATGCTGCCATACCATAGGCTTCTCAAAAACATCTGGCTCATGATAGATACTAAACCAACCATCACCGCTATGAATGTGACAAAGCGTATGTCATAGTTTCGTATGTGGGTTAGTTCATGGGCTATTACTGACTGTAGCTCTGCGCGGTTTAGTTTCTCTATTGCGCCCTCAGTTATGCATACGACACTATGTTGGGGGTCACGTCCTGTTGCGAATGCGTTGATGTCTTTTGAAGGCATCACATACACGCGGGGTTTGGGTAGGCCCCCTGCTATTGCCATCTCCTCCACGACGTTAGTCAGTTGCTGGTATCTTGTGCCTTCAGCCTTGTATGCGCTCACTGAACTAAGGGCTATCTTGTCCGAGTTATAGTAGGTATATAGTATGTAGCCTATGTTGAAGACAGACATGAACATTAGAAATAAAAACATCAGTCCAACACTGTAGAAGCGGGCGATTACAGCTGAAAAAACAAGGGTCATCACCCCTAACGCTGAAAAGATAAA
>JAHIYG010000219.1 GCA_018815265.1 Candidatus Altarchaeota archaeon
CTTTGAGTGTTTTTTCACCTAATGAAGTTGGGGTGGGGGAATATGTCAGAGAGGAGACTATACCTGGTATGGGTGAGTCAGAATTTTCTGTCCCTATAACCTCGGATGGGGCATTAGAGGGCTCAGAATACACTATCTACTACGTTGCAGACTATGAATACGAGGGCCTACACAGTAGTACATTAGGTCAAACAAGGGTTTCTATATCAAAGACAGAGGATGACGGAGATAGTGCATGGATTTGGGCATATCTTCTAGCGTTTTTTATCCTGTCATTCATAGCTGTCCAGATATGGTTTGGTTTAAGGAAAGTGAGAAAATGAAATTTTCAGTCAGTAAAAAAATGCTAGAAAATACTGTTGATTTACTTGTTTTTGCATTCATCTATTTTTTTCTTTTGTCTATCTTTAAGCCAACCTTGCTTTTTTCTGAAACCATAACTGCCGGCGGAGACACGGCATCCCATTATCTGCCAGCGAAATATCTTATGGATGAGTTGATTCCCAGCGGGCGAGTGATTGGGTGGTTTCCAGGATGGTATGCGGGCATGCCGCTTTTTCAGAGCTATTTTCTACCTCCTTTTTTATTGATGGCGTTTCTGGGCTACATCATTGGTTTGCCTGTGGCATTCAAGCTTGTCACGGTAGCTGGCATATTCATTCTGCCAGCTGCGGCATACTTTTGCATTAGGCTTTTAGGGTATGGGTTTCCAGCACCATCCTTTGCAGCGTCTTTGACGCTTCTTTTCCTTTTCATGGAAAACCAGAGCATGTGGGGTGGGAACATCCCGTCAACGCTTGCAGGGGAGTTCTCATACAGTATAAGCTTGTCTGTCACAATTCTTTTTTTCGGGCTCTTTTATAAAGGAGTAAGGGATGGGAGATACCTGGCAGCAAATACACTCCTTGCAGCATTCATTGCATTGACTCACGCATACACTATTTTGTGGGTTGTCTTAACGGTGCCAGCTTTGTCTTATACAAACTCAATTTTCGAAATGAGAAAGAGATTAACTTATTCAGCCAAGGTTTTCTTTTGCGCCTTCTTGATATCAGGATTTTGGGTCATCCCACTTCTTGCTAGAAATGGATACACCACTGCATATGCATTCAGATGGTATATGTCAGAGGAGTGGTTTCAGCCGATACTCTGGCCTGCCGCAGCAATTGCGGCGTTGGCTGTAGTCATCGGGTTAATCCGCCGCGACGAAAGGGTCATTTCACTGACCTGGGCGGCAGCGTCTGCAGCTGTGCTTTTCCACCTAGCATATGATATAGACTTGGTAGATATACGGTTTATACCCTTCATCTATGTCACATCAACACTTCTGGCTTCCACAGGGCTTTATCTTATCTCAAGGCTTTTTCGAGGCGTGTGGCTATTCGCCTTTATTGTGGTTTTATCCTCAATATTCTGGGCTTCGAACTCTAATGCGTTAATTCTCCGGGCAGAAGAGGGTTATGTATTCCAGAAGACGGAGGTGATACCGCGGCTTATGGCTTGGAACTACACCGGATATATCCCCTTTTGGATACAGTGGAACTATGAAGGATTTGAAAACAAGGGTTTATGGAATCAATACAGTCAGGTGAACACTTTTCTGAAGGGTAAAGTATCTGACCCACGCGTGAAGTTTGAGCACAGCAACCTCCATGATAGTGCGGGCTCTGTGAGGGCATTTGAAAACATACCTTTGTTTTCTGGGAAAAGCATCATAGAGGGACTGTATATCCACGCTAGCTCAACAGCACCTTTTGCATTCTATCTGCAGTCTGAGGTTTCGGAGCAGAGGTCCTGCCCGTTCTTCAACAAATATCCATGTACACGATTCAACCTGGACGATGGGACTAAACACCTGAAACTTTTCAACACCCAATATATCGTTGCGAGAAGCGACAGGCTAAAGGATGCATTAAGTGAGAACCCAGAATGGGTGAAGGTTTTTGAGGCTTATCCGTTTGATGTCTGGGAGTTAACGACTAACAGAAACGCATACGTGTATGTCCCAGACTATATGCCCAAGATATATTCTGGCGGAGATTGGAAGCATGCGGCATATGACTGGTTCAAGGACGCAGGTAACACCGACAAACCCGTCATATTCGAAGACAGCCCAGGCCAAGACATATTTGAAGTATTCGAAGGCGAGAACATGAGCGCATTGTTGGCCTCAGATTGGATCAACATAGGTGGAAGATGCAATGTCTCGGAAAACATATCCTCTGAAAAGATATATTTCACCACAGACTGCGTGGGCTTGCCACACATAATAAGCATCTCATATTACCCGAGCTGGACAGTGTACGGAGCGCAGAAGATATATTTGGTTTCTCCATCCTTCATGCTAGTGGTCCCCCAGCAAA
>JAHIYG010000220.1 GCA_018815265.1 Candidatus Altarchaeota archaeon
CTTGTTTGGGGATAAGGGGTTCGGGTTTGACCCTCTTTTCATACCTGACGGGTCTGACAAGACTTTCGCCCAGGACATTAAAAATAAGAATATTGTGTCTCACAGGAGAAAGTCTGTGGAGCAGTTCTGTAAACATATTGCTGGGGCGGGTGTTTGACTGTGAAGTTGTTAAATGTTGTGGTTGGGGTTGTCATATTGTCTTTTGGCGTCTATGGCATGGTACACAGGAGGAAAGTCTTTAAAAACATCCATTCACTGGGTAGGGTGCCTATGTGGTCTTTGGAAAAAAAGCTTGTTGGTGAGTCGGGGACAGGGCATGACAGGTACTGCTACGTAAAATATCTGTTGGCTCAGTTGTTTTTAATTTTCATCGGCTTAATGCTTTTGGTGTCTTCTCAAAACTAGCATCTATCCCTGTTGGAATCCTATGATCTCTGAAAAACCGGCTCTTGATCTCTCAACCAACAGTATATTTATGTTTTCGCCTACTGTAAGGTTCTGTCCTATGACTTCTACTGTGCTGTCTCCGACATTGCACATGTAGGCTCCATAGATTCTCGCCCCGTTTATTCTGATTTTATCCTTTACCTCATCTATCGCATTTTCTTCCTCTACTTTCATGTCAAACATTGCATGGCTTTTGGAGACTTCCAATACGACGGATTTCACTCCTGTGATGTTTGATTCGAAGACCTGGGCTAAGTCATCGTCTGACACTCTGTTGTCCTGTGGCAACACAATCTTTATGTTGTTTTTCTTTTCTGTGATTTCACATTCGATGGGGTTTGTCGCTATTCTCTCTCCGTCGTATGAGACTATGTTGTATCTGCTGCTTGCTTGGTCTGTGGTGTCCTCTTTTCTCTCTGGCATCCCGTAGTTGGTGTATAATCCTCCGAGTATGAAGGATGCGAGCACGACATATATCATGTATCTTGTTATCTTTTTCGTAAATTTTTTACTTGCCATTTTTGTTTTTATATCTTAATGCGTTAATCCTAAAAGCGAAGTTCTACTTCGCTTTTGGATCATACTTCGCCATTTATGGTGAAGTCATTGATCTTAAAACCTTGAACTAAGATGGATTTTGTCAAAATAAATTACACGGGAAAGCTCGAGGATGGCAAGGTCTTCGACACCACAGACCCTGAATTAGCCAAAAAAGAGGGCATTTTCGACGAAAAAAGGGTGTATAAGCCTTTGACTGTCGCAGTGGGTGAAGGCCAGGTAATCAAGGCCTTGGATGAAGCTTTAAAGTCCATGAATGTTGGGGAGAAGAAGACTGTCACCTGCGATCCGGAAGGTGCGTATGGTCGCAGGGAAGCGTCCATGATCCGGCTTATTCCTGTGAAGTATTTCAAGCAGCAGAAGATGAATCCGTTTCCTGGGCTTCCTGTCGAAATAGACGGGATGAGGGGTCGTGTTCAGACTGTGTCCGGCGGTCGTGTGAGGGTTGACTTCAACCATGAGCTCGCAGGCAAAACACTAGTATTCGACATTGAAGTGGTTGAGAAGGCGCAAAAAGACGAGGACAAAATAAAATACCTTCTTGAGAGGAGCTTCGAAGGAAGCGAAGGAGTCGAAATCAAACTCGCAGGCAAGAAGCTTGAGTTGGTTTTGCCGACGAAGGCATTCCATGACAGAAACATCCTTGTTCGGAAGGCGACATTCTCAGCTGAAGCATTCAAAAACCTGGGGTTGACTGAAATAACCTATACTGAAACCTGGGAAAACCCAAAGAAAGAGAAGAAGGAAGATAAAAAAGAAGAAACTACTGAGGAGAAGAAGGAGTAAATTAATTTATATCCTTTTGTGTCTTTTTTTCTTTTATGGTTGAGGTTTTGCATATTCCTTGTTTTTCGTCTGCTGATCCGATTCCTGTTTTGCGGGAGAGTTTGGATAGGCTTTCTGTTTACAAGAGGATTGGGGTTGTTTCTTCTTCTCAGCATCTGAATCGGTTGGATGATGTGGCGGCAGTGTTGAAGCAGGCTGGGAAGGAGATTGTTGTTGGGGGGCAGGTTTTGGGTTGCCGGCAGGATAATGCAGTATCTCTTGATGTTGATGCCATATTGTATGTTGGCTCTGGCAGGTTTCACCCGTTGGGTGTCGCTGTGAAGACTGACTTGCCGGTTTTCATTTTGAATCCGATTTCTCAGGTTTTTGATGTGGTGTCGTCTGATGAGAGGAAGCGTTATCTCGGCAGGAGGAAGGCGTCGTTGGTTCGTGCGCTGGAGTCTGAGGTCTTCGGGGTTTTGGTTTCTTCAAAGGATGGGCAGATGGATATGAAGAAGGCGTTGGAGGTTAAGTCCTTCCTGGAGGGCAGGGGCAAGAAGGCGTATATAATCGCCGCTGAGGAGTTGTCTCCTAACAATCTTTTGCCTTTGAAGGTTGATTGTTTCGTGAATACAGCGTGTCCTAGGATGGAGGCTGACTGTTTTCACAGGCCAGTCGTGAATTCCGACGACCTAACTGGGTTTCTGAGCTAGTTTTATTATTCTTTGTCTAATTTTCTTTTATGGATGAGAGCATGACTGTTTTTGTAGAGCATGATGTGTCTGATGCTACGGCATGGAATCTCAAGAAGGGCACATTGGTTGTCTACCCTACTGCGTTGGCTTTCTACTACACCCACCCTGACGTGAAGCATGAGTATCGGAAGGAGGATTTAATCCACCTATATGACATTGAGAAAATAATCGTGAAAGACATAAACTGGTTCATCCGGAAGTTCATATGGTCTGACCGCAAAGTAATAGTTGTTGAAACCCATGAGGGCGAGAAAAAATACTATGTACAAAAAATAGACAAGTTCCTGGACACAATAAGGATGCTGAATCCACAGATACAAATTGAAGGGTACATCATCGACGAAAAATATATCTAAATAACTTAAAGATAGCTTAATCCTGAAAATATTTAAATATTCTTTCTAAGTTTTTCTATAGTATTGGAGTTGTAAAAAATGTCAGGTTTTAGAGGTAAGTTAGTTTTTGGGTTGTTTTTTTTGTTTTTTTCTGGTGTTTTTGTTGTAGCGGACTGTAGTATATACAATAGTCAGGCGACCTGTGATCAGGATATGTATTGTCAGTGGATGGTTGACCCATGGGGCAGTTGGTGCGAGGAAAAAAACTGCTGGAGCCTACCAACGAATGCGTCGTGCAGCAACTCCACAACATTGATTAACAAATCCTGCTCTTGGATGACTCCTCCTGAAGGCGGGTGGTGCGACAACCCGGGGTGTTGGATGTATGACAACACTGACCAGTCCACCTGTGAAGACAACCCCTATAACCTGACTTGCCAGTTTAACCTACAAAAGTGCATGGGGGTTCCATGTTCAAACTATCAGACCTCAAATGACTGCCGCGGGAACAAGGGTCCTGGCGGCGGTGACTGCAGGTGGGATTCTGTGATGCGTGTCTGTTTAGAGGGTGGGTGTCCAAATTACGACGGCAATGAAACAGGCTGTAATGCGTCTTCCAGGTGCAGGTGGGAGGCTCCATTCTGCAAGATAAATGATTGTTTCACTTATTCAGCCGAAAATGATTGCACTCAGAACTCTTGCAGGTGGAATGAGGGAGGCGGTGGCAATCAGGGCCACTGTGAGCAGGTGCAGTGCTTCATGTTCGACAACTTTACATTACAGGGTCAGGCGACCGAAGACGGGTGTGTCAATAACCCATACGGCCTGGAGTGTCTCTGGGATGGTAGTGGTGGGTCGTGTTATAGGAATTTCACGGAATCATGTTCAAGCTTCACAACTGAGAGAAACTGCATGGACACATTCCATTGTTTCTGGGATTTTGCAAACAGCGAATGCAGGGATCCGCAGGGACAGGGATCCTTTATTGAGAAATGGAATCCTGCATGCTTCATATTCGACGTGGACGAGGCTGCATGTCAGAACGTCACAGGATGCCAGTATGGGGCGAATGGGTGCAGCGGCAACCCAGGCGGGGTATATTGTGCAAATATTACGGATTCAGACATGTGCAACAACATCCCTGTATTGTTCAGCTGCTGTGAGTGGGTTGGTGGCCAGTGCCAGGAAACCTATTCCAAATCTTGTTGGGATGACATGCAGGAGCCTCCGGAGGGTGCCACATACTGTGAGGACTACAATTCATTCAGCAACCAGCAGCTATGCAATCAAATAGCTGGCAGCCCATGGTTTATGCCCTGTGAGTGGAACAACCAAACTGGCCACTGTCAGTTTAAGGCAGATGATGCCTTCTCAGGTGGCAAGGGTAAGATGTCGCAGATAGACAACAAGCAGTCGTGTGAGGCTGCAGGCGGCAAATGGATTACTGAAACATACTGTGATAGCGACGGCCAAGGCAGCTGGTTTGCTGTGCCTGCAGGCAGGTGTGAGAACAAATTCGACCAGGAGAGAAACTGCAACAAGGCATGTTTCGCATGTGAATACTATACTCCTCAGGGAGAGAATGTGACTTCATTGCCTTTGGCTTCAAGCGCCTGTGAGGATTCGACGAGGGGTTGCGTGTTCAGGCAGAACTCTAACGCGCCGAATGGCTTCGGATACTGCGAGCCAAATGACGCGTTTAAGAAGGGCATGGCTGGAAACTGCCAATCAGATTGCATGGGCTGCGAGTATCTACCCAATCCACAGACTGAATGCGACAACAGTAATGCCAACTGTAAATGGGATGGTGCATTGAATATCTGTGTTCCAAAAAACGACGAAACCTGCGAGGACGCATGTGACAGATGCTATGACCGCGACTCATGCAACAACATAGGTAGAAGCAGCCCTGGAGCATGTAAATGGGCCGATGGTGCTGGAATGTGCCAGCCTGCGTCCGGTTCTGTTGAAGTATGCTGGAACGGAATAGACGATGACGACGACAGCGCAGTGGACTGCGCTGATTCGGGCTGTTTCGGAGACCAGGCATGCGGTGGTGGAGGAAGTAACTGCAAAACATACACTCAAGAGCAATCATGTAACGATGCTGAGGGATGTCTTTGGATGACTGATGCATGGGGTGGATGGTGCGACATGAAGGCTGCGTTGTGTTGGCAGTTCGATGGAAACCAGACAGCATGTCAGCTGCAAAACGACAGCTGCGAATGGCATACGCCACCTGGCGGCGGCGAATGTATCATGAACTGGAAAGCCGGCGAAATGTGTTTCCCACTTGATGAATCAGGTTGTACATCAAATCCTGACTGTCAATGGATTGCTGACGACTGGTGTAACGGTCCAGAAGGGCAAAATGACCAGTGGTGCCAGGATGTTGGTGGCCACTGTGAGTTTGGGCTGTTTACAGGAGGTGTTGACTGCGTACAATTCGACACAAACGAGACACTCTGCAACCAGACAAGTGGGTGCATGTGGTTCTCAGACCCTTATAACCCATTTGGCGGTGGGTGGTGCGACCCTGAGGGCATGCAAGATTGCATGCAATACAATGATGTGAGTTCATGTGTGGATGACTCAAATGGTACGTGTATGTGGGAGACTGGATTCTGTGACCCCCAAGGCTTCGGAGGTAAAGCATTCGGAGGCCAGGGGATGATGTGCTTCCAACACGACGACAACCACACCCAATGTGAGGAGACTCAGGGGTGTGCGTACTTCCCAATGCCTATGGGTTTTTGTAAAATCAGGGAGTGCGGTTTCGTAAATGAGGAAAATGAATGCGATCAGCTTGCGTGGTGTAACTGGGATTCGCAGAGGAATGCGTGTGTCACTCCCCTTGAAGAATGCTTCATGATTGATCAGGATCAGCAGGCGTGTGCTGCCAACTCAGACTGTGCATGGGATGAGTATGCACCAGATGGTCCGCATTGCTCGCCATTCTGTTTCGGAATACAAGACCAACAGGATTGTCTCTCGCATCCTGAGTGTCAGTGGCCTTCCGGCGTGTGTGATTCGGCGGCAGGTGTCGGTAACTTCAAGCAGATGCAGGGTGGTCCGCCGACGCCGTTGGGTGCTGACCCAGCAAATGACGCAACGCCAGCGTCAGTTGATATTGTCGGATTCGGAGTCAAGGATATGGGCAGTAACTTCGCCTTTGGTGCTATGATGAATGACTTCAGCAGGTCGGCTGTATGTAATGGCCAGATGCTTCAGCAGTTGGGCAGCCAGGGAACAGGCAGTGAACCTTTGAAGTTCTATGTCTACATGGACACAGACGGCAGGAAAACTGGTAACTGCAGCCTCAGACATAATTCGTCGATGGGAGGTTATGAATTCATGTTCAGGTATCAGGCTAACATGTCTGGTTCAAGCGTTTCCGAAACATACAATGCTTATCGGTGTTCGGAGGGCCAGTGGGTTGTCGCAGACATAGGCATCTCCAACATGAAGATGATCATGTGCAAGGAGATTGGAGGCCCGATGATAGCTGCTGAGAAGGCTGATTTGAAGAAGTTCACGACGTTATACAATGAGTCTGCTGATTTCAGGATTTATGTGGCTGCAGACAACTGCACTGGAAGCTATGCTAACCCGTCCGAGAAGGTTTCGCAAGCTGGCTGGTTCACACCAGGTTCCGTGGACTTTGACATAGGTGACATGTTCCAGTACGGTGCGGACAATGCTAAATTCGACGAGATGATGAAGAAGGGTTTTGTCGAGTTTCCAGATTGTTTCACCGAGGAAGGCTGTGAGAACATGTTCTGTTGGGGTGCGCCAATATGTGTGCAGAATCAGTGGGGAGTACATGACCCAGATTATGAGGATACGTCTACGCCTATGTTGTTGGGTGCAAAGATTGAGGAATACCCTGACTCTGCATTGATACTGTATGATACGAACAAGCCGACTAATGGGACACTAAATTTTTTCGGAAATCAGAGCGGTTGCAGCGGGAACTCAACAAACATTTACGATATCGGCATATTAAGTGATGAGGTTAAGGAGTTCAAGGTCTGGCATACTGCCAAATTATTC
>JAHIYG010000221.1 GCA_018815265.1 Candidatus Altarchaeota archaeon
AAAAACAGCGTATTGAAGAGGGTGTTTGATTTCACAGCATCATTTATTCTGTTGATAACTTTAGCGCCTATTTTTTTGTTTATTGCGTTTCTCATCAGGATGGATTCTACTGGCCCGATATTCTATCTGTCTGAACGAGTTGGTTTGAAAGGCAAAAGATTCCATATGTTCAAGTTCAGGACGATGGTCGATAGTGCAGAGGGTGCAAGGATTTATTCTACTGTCGCAGGTGATCGTCGGCTTACGAGGTTAGGCTCCATACTGAGGCAACACAATATTGACGAGCTTCCGCAGTTGTTCAATGTATTGAAGGGTGAGATGAGCATTGTCGGGCCCAGGCCCGAAGTTCCATATTTCGTTGACATGTTTGTGGGAGAGGAGAAGAAAATCCTTACTGTCAATCCTGGGATGACTGATTTTGCATCCATAAAGTTTAACAATGAGGCTGAACTCCTTGTTGGCAGCTCTGATCCGGATAAAACCTATTTGGATAAAATACGCCCTGAGAAATTGAGGCTGCAGTTGAAGTATGTTGAAGAGCAGAGTCTGCTTTTGGATGTGAAACTTATTTTAAACACATTGAAACTTTTCTTCCGTTAATTAAGTGATATTTTATACCTAACGCCTATTTACATTATAAATTCATGGTGAATGTTTTTGTGGATGGGGGTTCAGAGAAACTGCTGGAATGCTATCGGCTAATGCTCAAGATTAGGCTCTTTGAGGAGAAGGTATCTGACTTGTTTGAGGGAGACAAAATAAAATCCCCTACACACTTGTACATCGGCCAGGAGGCTGTTGCAGTAGGTGTTTGTGCCGCATTGGATAAGGAGGACTTTGTCTATGGAACACATCGTTCACATGGTCACTACATCGCCAAGGGCGGTTCATTTAATGCTTTGATGGCTGAACTCTACGGGAAGAAAACTGGATGTTCATCAGGTAAGGGAGGTAGCATGCACATTATTGCATCTGAAGTGGGTTTTATGGGGAGTTCAGGCATTGTCGCTGGAACTATACCTATAGCCGTGGGTTCTGCGTTGGCCTTTTCACTGTGTGGGGGGAAGGGGGTTTCTGTAGTATTTTTCGGTGATGGAGCGACCGACGGAGGTGCTTTATACGAATCACTGAATTTCGCTGCATTGATGAAGCTTCCTGTGTTGTTTGTTTGTGAAAACAACTTGTATTCATCCCACCTTAGAGTGAATGAAAGACAGGCACTGGATAACATCAAAGAGAAGGCACAATCATTTGGTGTCAAGAGCGTTAGAGTCGACGGTAATGATGTTGTTGAGGTCTATGAACATGCCAAAAAGTTTGTTGGGGAAGTGAGGTTAGGTGGTGGTCCCCGCTTTATTGAGGCTCTAACATTCCGGTATAGGGGTCATGTAGGACCAAGTCGAGACTTGGATAAGGGGATACGTGATGCCACGGAGGTTAGGGCTTGGGAGAGTAAATGTCCCATAAAGAATCTCGAAGACTTCTTGGTGGGGGATGGTGTGTTGTCCAAGGATGAGGTTGATGAGATAAGGCGCTCGATTGCCAAAGAAATTGATGCATCAGTCCGGTTAGCTGAGTCATGTGGGTTTCCAGGGGAGGATGAGCTTTATGAGGATGTGTTCAAAAAATGAGAAAACTAAACTACTGCCAAGCCATAAATGAGGCGCTTCACCAACTCATGGAGTCAGACGAACGTGTTTTTGTTATCGGCCAGGGTTTGAAGAGTCCATGGAGCTTTGGAGATAGTACGTCCGGGTTGGCGCAGGCATTCGGCGATAGGGTTATTGACCCTCCTGTTTTTGAGAATGGGATGACTGGCGTGGCTGTTGGCGCTGCAATAGCAGGGATGAAACCTATTGTTATGCATCCTAGGATGGATTTCATGTGGTATTCAATGGATCAGGTGGTGAATCATGCAGCAAGTTGGTGCTACATGTTTGGTGGAAAAATGAGTGTTTCACTGGTTTTGAGGGGGGTAGTGAACAGGGGCAATGAACAGGCGGCACAGCATTCTCAGGCGTTGCAGACGGTTTTTGCACATATTCCGGGTTTGAAGGTTGTCATGCCATCTAACCCCTATGATGCCAAGGGCCTTTTGGTTTCAGCAGTCAAAGACGGCAACCCAGTGGTCTACATAGATGACAGGTGGCTTTATGATGTTGTGGGTGCAGTGCCTGAGGAAATGTATGAAGTGCCCATAGGCAAAGCGTGTGTAAAAAAAACAGGCGGGGATGTGACTGTAGTTGCAACATCATACTTGGTGGAGGAGGCTCTGATGGCTGAGCAAGAGTTAAGTGGTGTGGGGATTGAAGTCGTTGATGTGCGATCTTTGAAGCCTTTGGACTTAGGAACCATAGTTGATTCTGTGAAGAAAACAGGAAGGCTGGTTATAGCTGATGGGTCATGGAAAAGCTGTGGTTTCGCCGCGGAAGTGGCTGCAGCGGTTTCTGAGGATGGTATAGTTTTGAAGAAACCTCTGGTGAGGGTCTGTCAGCCGGACACACCAACTCCGGCATCCAGGTTTTTGGAGGATAGGTTTTTCCAAAGGAAGAGTGATATTGTTTGTGCAATAAAGAAGGTCATGGGCAAGTAAGAACATATTTAATTTAGACTCACAAAATTACTAGAGGCTAGTATGGATTACAAAGTACGTTTTATAAATTATCCGAAACAGTATCACCTGTTGAAGGGGGAGGTTGACGGCGCTATTTTAAGATGTCTTGAAAGCGGCGACCTGATACTCCGGGAGGACCTGCAGAAGTTTGAGAGGGATTTTGCAAATTTTTGCAACAGAAAATATTGTGTCACAACAGACAGTTGCACTGGTGCGATGTTTCTTTCCTTGTGCGCTGCCGGTGTCGGTAGGGGTGATGAAGTCATTACTGTCTCCCACACCTACATCGCCACTATAGACGTTATTGTCCACTGTGGCGCGACACCAGTGCTCGTAGACGTCGGTAACGACTTTAACATGGACATGAGCTTGCTGGAGAAGGCGATTACACCAAAAACTAAAGCCATCTTGCCAGTGCATTTGAACGGCAGAATGTGCGATATGAAATATCTGATGGAGGTTGCAGAAAAGCATGGATTGACTGTCGTCGAGGATTGTGCGCAGGCTCCGGGGGCGGAGTATACGGGTAGGATGGCGGGTAGCTTTGGTTTAACCGGATGCTTCAGTTTCTACCCATCAAAGGTTTTGGGGAGTTTTGGCGATGGGGGAGCTCTTGTGACTGATGATGAGGATTTGGCTGACAGATTGTATTTACTGAGAGACCATGGCGAGAGACCGAAATATAGAGGTGACTCTGCAGGGAAAATCCCGTTTTATGGGTTCAACAGCCTGTTGGACAACCTCCAGGCTGCAGTACTTACTGTGAAATTGAAACATCTACCCGAGTATATTAAAAAGAGGCGGGAGTTGGCGAGTAGGTATGACAAGGGACTTAAAGACTTACCTCTTTTTTTGCCTCCGGTACCATCTCATAGCCAGTATTTTGACGTATTCCAAAATTATGTAGTCAGAGCTGCGGAACGTGACAGGTTGAGGGGTTATTTGACGAAAAACGGTGTTGAGACACTGTGTCAGTGGCCTATCCCCAACCACCTACAGGAGGGTTTAGGATTAAAACACTTCAAGCTCCCCGTCACAGAGAGACTATCTAAGGAAGTGGTTTCCTTGCCGATGTGTGTTAATTGGAGGATGATGAAGTAGACTATATAGTTGGCGTTATCCGAGATTTTTATCGTAACTGAACATGGAATATTCAACAGTAACCGAACTTCCTGGGCAGAAGGCATCTAAGCAACAGCTTTTGAGGCTTTACACTAGATACAAGTTCGCATCACAATATTGTGTTGGAAAAAGAGTGCTTGAACTGGCATGTGGGGGAGGTTTGGGTTTGGGTTTGCTTGCAGAACATGCTAGGGAGGTGGTTGCAGCAGATGTGGATGAGAGGATACTTTCTTGCGCTCGAAAAACCTATGGCAGCAGAGAAAAAATAGCAACGCTCAAATTGGATGCGAACAAAAGACTGCCGTTCGACGACTCAAGTTTTGACACAATCATACTATATGAAGCACTTTATTACCTGGATAACCCAGGTTTCTGTATTGGAGAAGCTTGGAGGCTGTTGAAAGACGGTGGAGTCTTTCTTACATGCTTGCCCAACAAGAGTGTATGCGGTTTCATCCCAAGCCCTTTAAGTAGGCGTTATTTTTCCCAGTCCGAGTTAAAAGACGTTCTAACAGTGGCAGGTTTTAATGATGTTAGATTATTAGGGGGTTCACCTGTTGTTAGGGGGGTGAACTCCAGCTTAATATCAACTCTGAAGTCGTTAGCCCTAACTGTTGGCGTTATTCCGAAGACC
>JAHIYG010000017.1 GCA_018815265.1 Candidatus Altarchaeota archaeon
CTTATCCTTGTTATTGTGGCGTTTTTAGGCTGGTTGCTATAGGATTCTATCAGGCTCTCCGATATGTTGTAGACTGTTATGTTGCCTTCCTCATCCTCCTTTGTAAATGTAGTGTTTGGGAAGTCTGAGCCGCTGTAATACGATAGGATTTCGTATGTTTCATTGTATGCCTCCCAAGTCCAGTATCCTCCTGTCACGTCATATGTTATGCCTGGTCTGGGGACTTTCACAGTGGAGGTCCTTCCATCTACTGTGTAATTGCATGTTATGTTGTGTCCTGCGAAGTTTTCAACGCGTATTGTGACATTCGCCTTGTCGAAACAGTCCTTAAGGTGCACCCTCTGAGGTTTGAGTGAAAAGGTGAATGCAAGAGGCGGGGGTATGACTGTCAATGTCAGGTTATGTTCTGCACTATATGCTGTTATGAATTCACCTTCGGCGGTTTCGTTGCCGCACCTTAGTCTGTTGGATATGATGTTGTCTCCTGTCCTGTTTGACGACACATTCAACCTGATTTCATACACTCCGTACGCCCTCGTCAACTCTTTGTCTACCCAACCGTCTGGGGTGTAAACCTGGCAGCTGAAGTTTGACGCGCTGTTGTTGACGCGCAAATATATTGAGTACTTTTTCTCCACATCCATTATTGCAACCATCCGGGCTGTACCTAACCAACTGTAATAAATAGGTTTTTTAACCATCTCCACCTCTGTCAGCATTGTCTTGTCAACGCAGCCGTAAAAGGATGTGCAGAATTCAGTCGCGCTGCAGCCTTTTGTCACAGGTCGTTCAGCTTCTGTGATGCATTTTCCAAGCTTACAAACCGGTTTATACAATGTCTTAGAGGAGACGGTTCTGGTTGTGCAAACCCACGGACCCCAGTAACTTGTGCCGCAGTCGCTGTTTTTGACGCACTTAAGTGTTTGAACGTCTACGGCTTCATTTGCTGCATTTATTACTTCTCCCCGTTTATCCCATAATCCCTGGGCGGTTTCTTCAACTTCATGTCCTGCAATGAAAAACACAGTCTGTCCGTTAACCCATACATTCCTCTTTATGAACAAAGACCCAGTCAAAACAGACCTTAAAACAGTGTTTTTCTCCACATCGGTTAACGTGGAATCCACAACTGCACCTATGTCTTTTGCATTGTGACCTCCTGCGACAACAAGAAAGCCAAAGCTCATATACTTTTGCAGTTCGGATGGATTTGCGTACACCACACTAACTCCATTCTCCAGAAGATAGCTCCCGAGTTTCTCAGAACCTGCATTATCCAAGTCGTTAGAGACTATCACAACCGATGGATGTTGTGGTTTTTTAGCCTCAATCAAAACCTTAACCCTTTCAGAATATTCTACCAGCCAGTCGTTGAATTCGGATGCTGTAGTGCAGACGCCACATTCGCATGCTCTCCAATTATCCTTGCCAAAACTAATGTAGTCTGTGACTTCAGATTCATATTCTTTAACGCATGAGGTGTTTACCTCTACAACGTTGTTCCAAAATTCCTTGGCATCAAGAAAATAATGGGATGCTATGCCTATGCTCTCCCATCTACCACACCCGTATCTTTTGTCCGCGTCATCGAGCCACACTGCAGTCTTGTCTAGTGCGGGGCAATCATCTACTTTAGGTTTCTTATAGTAGCTTGACACTTCCATACTAGAAATAAATTCTGGCTTATAACAGTGGTGTGTTGGCTGATCCTTGAATTCGTAGTCTGGCTTTGTCGAACCTGCGACGACATCTTTCATGCACTCGCAACCGAACCGCTCACAGACCTTTTTAGCGAAGAATTCATAAGTGCTATCCTCCCAAGCATCTACCAATCCTGTGCTAAGGATTAAAGCAGCAACTGCCAAAAATAATGCCCTTCCTGACACATTATACTTTTGTCTGTCTGATAAAAAAACTAAAATTGTTCAGTCGCCCTCTTAATTGTTTTTAAAACCGCCAATACAAAAACTGCAAACCCCACCAGACCGACTTCACGGTTTACAAAAGTATAAGCTATGTATGTGCCTAAACCCAACAATATATCCGCCACAATAAGGCTTTTTATTTCCTCTATCTTAGCCATGCAAGATTGAGTTTTTTCTTTTTCTTCTTCTCCTTGGAAGTTAGTCCTTCATCTTCATCTTTTTGCTTCTTCTTCATCGTTATCTATTCCCTATCCTCTAATAAATGTCAAATCCACCTCTTTAGCGTCTCTGTGTTTTTCTCGATTTTGACCTTTTTCACTTCGAATTTCTTGTATGTCATCTTCTCCTTTTTCATGAGTTCCATGGGGTTTTTTGCAATTGATGGAGCCATGAGTATTGCTTCAACATCCTGGTTTAACCGTTCTCTCATGTGGTCTCGATATCTCTTAAGCTGGAGCACGGCAGGCAGTCCGGCCTTGACTGCCTTCAACTCTACGACACAGTATCTCTCTCCAATTTTGCCGTATAAGTCTATCAAACCCACTGGCGTCTTATGCTCAACCTCCTTTAGCCTGAAGAAATTGTCTATCTCATGGGTGTTCTTCTCAAGATATTCTTTCATGTCTTTTTCCGTGTGTGTGACATCGAGTTTCTCCCGGTCATGCAGGCCATCGTATGAGTTGTAGTTGATTATCTCATTAAATCTAACCTTTATCTCCTCGAATGGCTTTACTGTCC
>JAHIYG010000222.1 GCA_018815265.1 Candidatus Altarchaeota archaeon
AGACAAAGAAAAACCCCCTTCAAGTCTTGGTTGATGCGATACAGAATTCAGGGCCGAGGGAGGAGACAACAACAATCATCTATGGTGGAATAAGATACCATCAGGCAGTTGACGTATCGACTCAGAGGCGCGTTGACTTTGCAATCAAGTACCTGTCCCTTGGGGCTTTCGCAACCTCGTTCAAATCCAAAAAATCACTGGCTCAATGCATTGCTGATGAAATAATATGGGCTTCTAACTCAGACAGCAAGGCGCAGGCAATACAGAGAAAGGAAGAGACCGAAAGGATAGCCAAGTCAGCGAGATGAGGAAATAAAAAATGGGTCGTCAGGAACAAGTCGCGGAAAAAGTAATGAAGCTGGTCAATAACCCAGAAAGAATCAGAAACATGGGTGTCGTAGCGCACATAGACCATGGAAAAACAACGTTGTCTGATTCATTACTTGCTGCTGCAGGCCTCATATCGATGGATACCGCGGGAAAACAGCTGGCGCTCGACTTCCACGATGACGAACAGCAGAGGGGAATCACAATCAATGCTGCAAACGTCTCCATGACGCACGAATACGACGGAAAAGAGTACCTAATAAACATGATAGACACCCCCGGCCACGTCGACTTCGGAGGCGACGTAACCCGCGCCATGAGGGCAGTAGACGGAGTAGTCGTCGTATGCTGCGCAGTAGAGGGTGTCATGCCCCAGACGAAAACAGTCATAAACCAGGCGCTCAAGGAAAGATGCAAGCCAGTCGTATTCATCAACAAAGTGGACCGCCTAATAAACGAACTTAAACTAACTCCTGAGGAACTGCAGAAGAGGTTTCTGAAAATCATAGCAGACGTCAACAAAATAATCGCTATGAAGCAGCCTGAAGGCCTTGACTGGAGGGTGGATGTCGCAGCAGGTTCTGTTGCATTCGGCACAGGATTCCACAAATGGGCTATAAACGTCCCCTACATGAAAAAAACAGGGATAACATTCAAGGACATAATAGACTATAACATCTCTGGAAACCACAAGGAACTTGCTGAAAGGGCGCCTGCACACCATATAATACTTGACATGGCAATCAAACACCTGCCGAATCCACTGCAGGCCCAAAAAATCAGGATACCACAAATTTGGAAGGGCGACTTGGAAGGTGAAGTCGGGCGCAACATGATAAACTGCAACCCCAACGGCAAAGTAGCCATCATGATAACCAACATCCAGGTCTTTGACAAGCGTGAAGGGGAGGTGGCGACTGGGAGAATCTTCTCAGGCACAGTGAAAGAAGGCATAGAACTCCAGCTGATGGCTCAGAAGACCACAAACCGCGTAACACACGTGGGTCTATACATGGGTGCACAAAGAAAGAATGTGGATGCCGTACCTGCAGGAAACATAGTCTCACTCACAGGCTTAAAGGATGCATTCACAGGCGAGACAGTATGCGAGGAACAGATTGAACCATTCGAAGCAATAAGACATCATAGCGAACCGGTAGTTACAGTTGCAGTGGAGGCCAAACATATGAAGGACCTGCCGAGGGTCATAGAAGTCCTACGCCAGACTTCAAAAGAAGACCCAACCCTTAAGGCTACAATAGACGAGCAAACAGGGGAACATCTTCTGTCTGGCATGGGGGAACTACATCTTGAAGTCATCACAAACAGGATAAAGGCAGGAGGACTAGAGATTAAGGTTTCACCACCCATCGTAGTATATCGTGAGACAATAGACGGAAAATTCGGGCCCGTCGAAGGTAAATCACCGAACAAACACAACAAATTCCAAATAAGGGTCGAACCACTCGAACCAGACGTTGTCAAAGCCATAATGGCAGGTGACCTGCCTGAAGGAAGACTCAAAGGTAAAAGCAGACACATGTGGCAAGACATCGCCCAATACGGGATGGACAAAGAAGAGTCAAGAAGAGTACTGAACATCTACCACGGCAACATGATGGTTGATATGACCCGGGGAGTACAGCACCTAGACGAAATAATGGAGTTACTGCTAGACGGATTCGAACAGTGCATGAACAACGGCCCACTCGCAAACGAACCCATGATGGGTGTAAAGGTTGTATTAGAAGACGCAAGCATGCACGAGGACGCGATACACAGGGGTCCAGCACAGATATACCCTGCAGTCAAAAACCCAATATACGCATGCCTTCTAAAAAGCAACCCAACAATATTGGAGCCCATACAAAACGTATGGATTGACGTACCCCAAGACTACATGGGTTCAGTGACCCGCGAACTAAACCGAAGAAGAGGAATAGTCGGCGCAATGAACCAAAAAGACGAACTAATGGAGATAGAATCTACTGTACCTGTTGCTGAATCATTCGGTTTCGCAGGAGACATACGAAGCGCATCAGAGGGACACGCCCTCTGGAGCACAGAAAACGCAGGATTCTCAAAACTACCCTCTGAACTGACACACAAGATAACTGCGCAGATCAGAGAACGTAAAGGCCTGAAAAAGGAGCTTCCAAAAGCCGAAGACTTCATATAGTAGTTTTTAATGGCTAAATAACTATAACATAAACCCAATTGATAGGAGGAAAAAAATGGCTGGGAAACCACATATAAACCTCGTGTTCATAGGACACGTGGACCACGGAAAATCCACCATGGTCGGAAGACTACTTTACGACTTAGGTGAGGTTAGCGAGCAGCAGATGCAGAACCTCAAGAAAGAGGCAGAGGCGGCAGGAAAGGGAACATTCGAGTTCGCCTGGGTCATGGACAACCTGAAAGAAGAGCGTGAAAGAGGGGTTACCATCGACATAGCGCACAAGAAATTCCAAACCCAAAAGAACTACTTCACAATCATTGACGCCCCAGGACACAGGGACTTCGTGAAGAACATGATAACCGGAGCGTCACAGGCCGACGCAGCAGTCCTAATATGCGACGTAAAAGACGGAGTACAGCCGCAAACCAAGGAACACGCGTTCCTCTCTAAAACACTCGGCTTAAACCAAATGATCGTCTGCATAAACAAGATGGACTCAGTAGGCTACGACGAAGCAGCATACAACAAAACAAAAGAACAGATGGTAAACCTATTAAAGAGTATCGGATACAAGACAGACCAGATCCCGTTCATACCAACGTCAGCATTCAACGGCGACAACATCAAAAACAAGTCAGACAAGACACCATACTACAAAGGCGACACATTAATCAGTGAACTGGACAAACTAACCGCCAGCGCAAAACCAACAGACAAACCCCTGAGGCTTCCAGTCCAGGACGTCTACAGCATAACGGGAGTAGGTACTGTCCCAGTCGGACGAGTTGAAACAGGAATCATCAAGCCAAACGACAAAATAATCTTCATGCCCTCAAACAAACTAGGGGAAGTGAAGACCGTCGAAATGCACCACGAACAACTGCCACAGGCTGAACCAGGAGACAACAT
>JAHIYG010000223.1 GCA_018815265.1 Candidatus Altarchaeota archaeon
AAATCCTTGTATATTTTGAGGTCCACGAGCATATAGAATCTGCCATTACGAGAGAAAAGCAGCTGAAAAAATGGAATCGTAAATGGAAATTGCGTTTAATTGAAGAAAAAAAGTGTCCTTCCGGCAGGACTGCGTAATCTAAATTATTTTTGGTCGGCGGAAGATATATGTGCATCATCAGAAAGATTTTTCTTGTAATTCCAGGGGAGCCACTTTTCCGGATTCTTTTTCACATCTTCTGAATGATTTTGAAGTTGCACGAGATAATCAAAAGGATTTACATCATTGAGGTTGCAGGTATAAATAATGCTCATGAACATATCACCAACATAGGCACCAGTTTCTGTTTTATAAAAGAGGGCATTCTTTCTGTGCAAAATTGCCTTTTTCAACGCTCTTTCACAAATATTATTGTCCAATGGTGCACCTGGCTCCCGCAGAAAAAGAGTCAAAGCTTCCCAGTGGTTCTGCATATAGGAAATTGCATCCCCTAAACCCGAGTTTGGCTCCACTTTTTTTTCATCAAACTGTTCCTGAAGCCAGTCCTTAAAATCTTCCATTATCGATTTGCTATTTTTCTGGTGATATATCAAACGCTCTTCAGGCGTCATGTTGCTTTTCTTGCAATACGCATCATGTTTGTAAATCTCTTTGAATACATTCAGAACATACATGCACTCTTCCGGAAAATTATCTGTTACGTCAACAAATTTCCTTCTGGCATGGGCAATACAATTGGCAAGGATAACCATAAAATCTTTTGGCATATTCCGGGACAAGGCATCACACATCTGGATTGGTACTGATAGTTCTTCGTTCCTTTTTTTCATTACGTCACTCATATTCTCTCCAGCATGTTTTCTCCCTGTAAAAAATAGCGCTATCTTTCTCTCATCAAGGGAAGAAATAATTCCAGAAGTAAATATCCCTGTTCTTTCAGATTCGTTGGTCCCTTTCATAAGTGAAAGTATCTTCATGGTAGTATCATCGTTATAAAAAAGATCTCCCTGTGCTCCTTCAACAAGTAATCGATTATAGATGGGTTTTATCTTATCCGCCACTGCCTTGATAATATCCCATTGAGTTGAGGAAGGAAGAGGGATGCCAAGACAATTTTGCATAGTATCTAATCGGTTGAAGGGAAGGCCGCTCCCATACTTTAACAGTCCTATCATTGCTCCGCTTGCAGCGTCGTATTTTTCCTCTCCAATATCTTTTGGCGGTGTTGCGGTAAAAACTTCTCCGCAGAGATTACAGCGAAGCTTTTGTAATTCATACACCGTTGCTGTCAACGGCGGGTTACCGGTTATGCGGACTATTGTTCCCGGTTTTTTGATCTCATATACTTTTCCCTTCAAACATCCGGGACATGAATCACCATGTTTTAACGTCTCATGGTTTATTATCTCCTTTTTGGCACCTTTATACACTGCTGCGCCATTCCGCCCATGACCCTTTTTCTTTTTCTCTGATTCTTCCTTCAACCTGGAGAAAGACTCTTTTGAACCTTTGTTCTTGTTGCCAAGAACCGTATCGGTTTTCTCTGTTGTGGCTCCAAACAGTATCTTCCGTAATCGCTTGATTGATATGTTCTTGTTGGTCAATGCCTGACTTAAAAAAGCTAACGTCTCACCCATTCCAAGGATTATTTCATAATCCGTATCGTGTAATTTTTTGGATCGTACCCGCTCCAAAAAATCTTCCATCTCTTTTGGGGTTAGCTCAATCCGTTTCATTTACTTATTCTGTGCATCTTTTTTTAAATCATTGATCATATCCAGCATTTTAATAACCATTTCATAATCATCTTTTGACAGTTTAGACTTGATCCGTTCTAAAAACTTTGTTCTCTCATGCTCTGTCAGATCGGTCTTTTTTATCAATTCTCTCAAGTATTCTATTTTCTTTTTATCATATATCATATACTGGGTCCTTCTCTAACAGAATCTATTGCCAACATTAAAGCCTGTCGTTCTAATACAGGCATTGATTCAAGTTTTTTTACCCATCTTTCTTTTTTTTTCTTTAATTGTTCTCTTTTCCGAAAAGTATCCCCAAGATATCGATAATCATGCAATTCTATCGGTGTATCATAGTTCATCCATAACCATTCTATTGCCATCCCATGTTGACAACCTGCCCGAAAACAATAGGTATACCAATCATTCAGTGATTCTTTATATAATTCCGACTCATAACCGGATATCATTACCATACAGGGAAGGGTTTTTATTACGTTTAAAAGCTCTACATGCTGCCGATCTGAATACTCATAATCATACAAGGGATATTGTTTTTTTCTTGTATCTATAAGGTAAGGTGGATCACAATAAACTAATTCTTTACCCTTGAAATTATACCCTTTTAAAAACTCTACTGCATCACCATGGATTAATTCAAAATCCATTTCTTGTTCTGACCACATCGCTATTGTTTTGAGGTCAATTTCTATACCAATATTATGTTGTGCAGGCTTTTTGTTGAGAAGAACTGCACCACCTCCCAAATGGGTTTCTATATAAACCTCATGTGGTGGCATCATGTTTATAATTCTTTTATAGCTTTGACCTTTTCCACCTGGATAATGCATACACTTATCATCATTTAAATTAATGATATTGTCAAGAAAAAATTCAAAAACTTTTTTCTGGAATTATCTTTCTCCACATTTCTGCTCTAGGTGGACTACTATTCCATAACAATAACTGAAGTTCATGAGCATCCAGATTTTTTACGGTTCCTTCATCTTCATACCAATAAAATTTTCCTTTTGATAATCTCTTCTGGCATAACCAAAAACCTTGCCCATCATACATTAAAACCTTTATTGAAGTTCCCCCTTTATTTCTAAATACAAAGACATATCCTGAAAATGGATCCTCCTCTAAAACTGCTCTGCATATTCTGGCCAATCCATCAATCCCTTTGCGAAAATCAACAGATTCAACCGACAAAAGTATGCGCATATGAGGGGTTATCTGAAGCATTGTTATCTGCTCCAAAACAGTTTGCATAATTCAACAACTTCCCTGGCTATTTCGCATGAACAACTAATTTTGATTTTTTCACCACCTTTATTCTCCATTTCAAAAAAAGATCCCGTATTATGCGGTTCTCTGTTAATTTCTATAAACTTTTTGATCCAATCAGATTGTTGGATAACAACGGGCATGTTATCCACTATGGCGGGCAATCGTACATCATTTGTCGGTAATTTCCTGGCAGGTGATTTATTTGAGCCTGTTTTTATTATTTTACCCTTGCCGTTTTGCCTTTGAACCCACTGGCGAACAGTCGTTTTGGGTAGCTTATGTTTCTCGGCAATAGAAATATAATTCCCTGTTGACAAACATTCCTTGATTATTTGATTCTTGTATTCATCACTGTAATTTCTTCGTTTTTTTGCTTTCTTGAATTTCTCCATCGATTATCCTCCTTATTCAGATAATCGGATGGTAGCATGGGTCGCTACAGAAAGTTAAGCATGTTCACCGGAAGGACACGAGAAATCAAAAGACAAGACAAGAAAAGCCGCTAAAAACATATCATTGTTTTCATAAGGGTAATCCCATATCTGAATCAGTATTTGTAAAACTTTTAAA
>JAHIYG010000224.1 GCA_018815265.1 Candidatus Altarchaeota archaeon
CAATCCTTCTGAAGCCATTCTTTCAGCCTTATCTTTATCTACCTCCTTCAATGTCTTAAGCTTTATCAAAAGGGATTCATTTTGGTACTTCCACATACATACTTCACCGACGCAATATTCATTCATGTACCCCCTGCAATCTCCGCACCACTCATCTAATGGATGTTTCTGGATTAATGCAGGATATGCCACTAGACATACGCTCAAAACAACGGCTAGTAATATTAGTCTCCATTTTTTTTTCATTCTATGATCTCTGAAATTATAGTTCCATCAATATTTTTAGGTACATCCAATCCAAGGACATACATTATTGTTGGAAATTGATCTTCCATACTGATGGTGTGATTAATCATGTAATTTTTCTTAACTCCTGGCCCGGATATCATAAATGGCGTCCACATAGCACTCACGTTATCGGAGAATATGGCTTGTTTATATCCTGTTTTCAATGGGATGCTGAAGATTTTGCCTTCTTGAGTCATCTCTTCATTGAATCCATATCCTGGTTTATTAGCGATAACAATGTCTCCAACTCGCGATGGGGGAAGGTCGAGATAATCCTCAACATCCTCATTTTTCACTGCTGCAACAATCGGCTTTATCCCTCTGCTATCGTTTAAATTCAATAGTGAATTCATCACCTCTTGCCTAAATGATTCATAATCCTCCCCCTCACCCCTCTTCCACATATCTCCTAATCCGTCAGGATTCACATATACGTTGTCCATTTTGAGGTAGATCACCCTCGTTTTGTTCCAATTGATTATCGCGTTCCCTGTGGTATTGTCAAAGCTTGCATTAATCCACCCTTTTTCAAAAAAGTAATTGTTCAAGTTGATTGACACATCAAGGGGATATGCTCCATGGTCTGAACTCAATACAAAAACCCCATTTTCACCGACATCCTCCATTGCCTCGCCTATCATCTCATCCAATCGCTTATACATGTCTTTGACTTCCAACCAGAGCTTTTCCCTCTCAACTTCATCAACATCATCATATCTTCGACTCTGGTTGTCGATATAGCCCAGCCACCACCTACTCGTCAACATTTGGTTTGGTGTATATATGGAGTGTATGACTGCATCGGGTTTTTGACTTTTGCAATAATAATTTATCGCTGAAATGTGCCAGTCGAAAGACATGTTAGCTTCTTCAAGGAATGTTTTTTTGTCTTCATTGAAATAAATAAGCTGTGGTGGGTAGTTGTCGACAAAATCTACCATTGGTCCAGCGTTTTTTACCGTTAACTCAGCTATTTCTGGGGGCATGACTATTTTATCATTAATATTTGACACTAACACTCGTATCCTGAAGAAACCGTCTGCATTTAATTTTATGATGTTGAAACGCATATGAGAATGAATATCTATGTCCTGCCACTTGAAGACTGCAGGCACCCACTCACTCCATTCGCCAGCACCCAAGTTGCAGATTTCAGACCCGTTCCGCATCAATATGACTCTGTCATAATCTATCTTTTTGTCGTCTGTAGAATCTATAACTTTGCCTTCTATCTTATCCCCATATACCTCCGCTCTAAATGAAATGGGTTTAGAAGACGATTCATTAATGGTATCTTTTTTCACACCATCTACAAACTGCGTAAGATAGCCGCCTAAATAAAATAATTGTGTGCTTCTTCCCATTTCCTTAACTCTTTTTGGGTCTTTGCGCTCTATTATTATTGAGTGGAAATCCGCACCCCATCCGCCCCATCTACCCCTTATGGTGGTTCCTTTTTCAAGCTCTGGTGGAGTCGACCCTGGAACAGATATGAGGAACACGTTGTATCCGTCGTCCTCTAGGTACTTCCATATGGCTGGTACCTTCCTAGCCCTTGAGGAAAACCCAGAAATTGAAGGGGCTGCAAGTGTGTTTCCCTCAAGTCTCATGGGGCCGTCAGCTACTCCATGTGTTTTTGGTATTGTCCCAGTTAATAGGGTCGCGTAGTTGACTGGTGTATGCGATGGGAAAACCGGTTTTGAAAATCCATATGCTCCATTTTCCATCAGACGTTTTATGTTTGGCAGCTCCCCATCCATTGCCCACCGGTAGATATTGAACGTTTCAGGGTCTGCCCGCATTCCATCTGGTATGAACCAGTGTAGCCTGACCAAAACCTTTTTATTAGGGATATTGGGAGTGTTTTCTACACTTTCCCACACCTCTTGATTACTCATATGGTTCAATCCATAAACAAGAAGTACTATTGCGCAAACTATAAGTATTTTTTTGACTGTCACTGTGTATATACTAATCCATTAACTTAATATATAATCTTTACACTGTCACCATAATCAGGGTTGTCTTTCTTCTACCGATTTTTTTCCATTGAGCAATAGAGTGTTTTGGGAAGCCTATATGACTCCTTGAAAAACTTTAGGATATACTCGTTTCCCCCGTATTTTATGAGATTAATGATTTTTTTTGGGCTTGTGTAATAGCGTAGGTAGGATTCATAAAAGAGTTGGCGTAGTTCTGACTCTGATATGTTTGGTGTTGAAATCAGGGGTTCACATGTATTGTATCTGCTCCAATCTTCTGTTATGAGATAGTCGTTTTTTTTAGCCCATGCATATAATTCTGTTCCAGGATAGGGTGTTGCCAGTGAGAAGTATGCTTCCCTGCAATCAATCTTTTTTGCGAAGGATATTGTCTTTAAGGCAGTTTGTCGTGTTTCGCCTGGTAGGCCAAGCATGAAAAATGCAGCTATTTCCATCCCTATCTCTCTGGTTTTTTTTAGTGTTGACTGGATATTTGCAATGGTTGTATTTTTTTTCGAATAGTCTAATATGCTTTGCTCTGCGGATTCTATGCCATAGCCTATTGTGATACAACCGCTCTTTTTCATTTTTTCCAATAATTTCGGAGTAACCAGATTGAACCTTGTGCTGCAGCCCCAGGTTAAATCTATTTTCCTTTCTATAAGCAGGTCGCATAATTCTTCTGTTTTTTTCATATTCTGAGTAAATACATCGTCGTTAAAGTATATTTCTTTTATACCGTAGTTTTTTATCAGGAGTTCTATCTCTTCAATAGTCCTTGAAGGCGACTGAGCCCTGTATTTCGACCCAAAAACGTTCTTTGAACAATAACAGCACTGGTACGGGCA
>JAHIYG010000225.1 GCA_018815265.1 Candidatus Altarchaeota archaeon
AATATCGCTTTTCTGGGGGTAATATCTATCCTTATGGTCTACGTGGCTTGTCTCGTCTTCAGACCATACAGTAAGCACTACATGCATGAACTTCGCATCTTCTGGAGCGGAATTTAGAGAATATTTACCAACTATTTCAGGGGGCTTTATCTGGTTGAGTTCCCCAAGTCTATCAAGCACTTCCTCTGGATTGTCCCTCGCTCTAAGAGCATGTCCTAATGCAGAAAATCCCAAACCGCACGGGGTGCTTCCCCACTGTGCGACACTCGGCTGTGTAATCTCCACAAGCTTATCCCATGCAGTGTCAGGGTTTTGGAAGACTTTCTCCCTGAATAATGTGTCTAGAAGGCAGTAGAACCTGGACACTATCCTTTCCTTGTTTGATGAGCCTTCTATGCCCTCCTTAATCTGTCTGAGGACTCGGTCGGAGTCTTTAAACGCAGCTCTTGAGATGTCTTTCATCTCCTGCCATTTCTGGGAGACATCCAAACCCTTAACATTAAGTGAGGCTATCTGGTCGTGTGTAGCTTCTCCCCCGCCATGTTGCTGGGTCGAAATCCCTGATTTAGCCATATAATTAACCTGGAATCACAACCTAATAAATCTTCACACTGCTGCTTGTATGCTGCATTATATGTTTGTGAGTTCCTTTATGTCTGCAGACATTGTCTCAGTGTCCAACAATGCGACTGTCATGACGCCAGTCAAATACCCGCATGTTTCCCCGGGGTTCACTATCAGGGTTTTACCTTCCAATGTGACCTCTGGCGTGTGGGTGTGTCCAGTCGCAACCACGTCATATTTTTCGGACTTCACTATCGCATCCAAAAGCGACGGGTCTGTGCCGTGGTATGCTGCGAAGTTTTTCCCTGCAACTTCGAATTCTGCAAAGCTTGTGAATTCAGCGTTTATCTCAGCAAGCTTTTTGTTCAATGTCTTTCTGTCTCCTTCGTTGTTTCCGAAGACTCCTTTGAACTCGCATTTCAGGTTTTTGAAAAACTCTATTGTGAATGGGGAAATAATATCTCCTGTGTGTATGACTAAACCAACCCCCTCCTGGTTGAAGAAATTGACAGCACTCTCTATTGCGTCCTTGTTGTCGTGGCTGTCGCCCATAATGCCAATTATCATGTCGATATATTCCTCCTACGGCAATATAAATATCGGCTTATGGATAGTGTTCATATTCCACACTCCTTATTTCAGTGTAAGGTTGGCATCTTGGGTACTGCTTTATTGCATGCATTGTCGCATTGGTCAGGTCGCTGACGTAGACTCCCTCAGTGACTCTTCTAATATATCTTACAGAGGCGTCAACCCTGCCTACTGCATAGTTGATTTCTTTGATTTTATAGTTGGTCTCTGTCACGTTCCCCTCTGTTAAAGTTCTTCCCTCAAACAATCCACTCCTGTTTGTCAAGTTCAAACCCGGTTCCACATAATTGTATTTTTTCGGGCCACGGTAGATGTCTGTATTGTTTATGCAAGTGATGCCGACGTAATATGTGTGGTTCACGCTGTTTGTGTAGTCTGTGCCGTTGTTGATGTATCTTATATTGGAGACAATGTCGAAAATTTTGGTATCGCCTGAAGGTGGGAGGTCACCGTAGCTCAAATACCTTTTTATGGCGTCTATTGCGTCAGTGTCAGCAGTCACATCTGAACTGGTGCTTATGTGCACCTCTGCAGTCTCAGGAGTCAGTGGTTTTTTGTCTTCAGAATCGATGTATCTGTCTCCGTCAGTGTTTGCGATATTTGGGTCTGTCCCATATACTCTCACCTCGTCAAAGTCGCTTAATCCGTCTGAGTCAGTGTCTTTGAGGTTTGGGTTTGAGCCATAGTTTGCTTCAACAACATCCTCTAAGCCGTCATTGTCCGAGTCTTTTCCGACGCACAGGTGGTTTATGCATTCAAATCCTTCACTGCACTTCCCCCCATTGTATTCCTCTTGGCTGCAGCATTCATAACCCAGTGGGCATTGCTGTTTCTGGCATTTATAGTCTATGCATTCTACCTCCTCATTGCACGGTTTATACTGGTATAGGCCAAGCACGCAGCATTGATGCGGGCAAGGAGGCTCCACGCATGTGTTGTTGACGCATACAAGGTATTTGGAGCATTTTTTGACAGAGTACTTTACCTCGTCGCAGCATTCGTGGGGGCATGCAAGAGTGGTTGTGGTGCTGGAGATTGTCGTTTGCTTTATTGATGTAGTTGTCTTTTTTTCCGGCGTCTTTTGCTCTTCAAGATATTGTTTTATGTATTCATCGTCGCTTTCTTGTATTTTCTCATCTGCTGTTGCAGGTTGTGTCTCCCAAAGACACCCTGAAACGATGATTAATGTGGTCACAAAAAAAACCAAATACATTCTTTCTACCATGGTTGATTTATTTGTTTTACCTGTTTAAACTCTTGGTATCATGCGGTAATGGATGTGGTTTTTGGTTTTTATTTTCTTGTTCGAATGTTTCTGTGTGGAGCACCATAATATTCTGGAGATTCTCAGGGATGCAATGGATTTGGAGCGAGAAGGTGCGAAGTTCTACAATAAGGCTGCAAAGCACTCTAAATCGGAGCTGGTGAAGGACATATTTAAGCGTTTCGCACAGGATGAGATGAATCACTTCGACAAGCTGGAGATGCTGTTTGACGAGTACTGTGAGAACAATGAGTGGATGGTGGAGGCGGATGTTGCTAAATCTCCGGATAAGGAGTTAGAGACATCTAATGTCTTTGACGACAGGAAATTGGATGCGGAATTCAATGAGCTTGAAGCCGTCGAAATTGCTTTGAAGGCCGAACACGAATCTATGGAGCTTTACCGGACTGCTTTGAATGAATGTGGTCAGGAGTTTGACGCTGGCTGCGCTCTTTTCAAGTGGTTGATTGACTTTGAGAAGCAGCATATTGCAGAGTTGAAAAAATTAAAGTCCGAATTATTGAAAAAACATTAATCTGACTTTTCAGCTATGACGTATCCGTCCTCGAATCTTGGTGCGAGTATAGAAAGCTTCTTCTTGAATCCCTCGCATCTTTTTGGTTTCTCGTCTTTGCGCCAGACATTTTTCAAGTCCACGACATAGTGTGTTTCGTCTGTTTCCGGGATGTTTTCCAGTTTTTTGCTGAAGTCCTCCAGCAGTTTGACGCCTTCCTCCCTCACTTTTTCCGCATCGACCATATAATAGAATATGTTTGTTAATTCATAAAAATGGATTGTCTGATGGGAAAAGTTTGTTTTGTCTGCGTGGGCAATGAGCTGTCTGGCGACGACGGATTCGGCCCGTATGTCCACTCATTGATAGAAGGCAGGGTCCATGCAATCGATGCATCAACCTTCCCTGAGGCTTTTGTTGGGGTTATAATAGAAAAAAGACCTGAGAGGGTGGTTTTATTGGATGCTGCGGAATTCGGGGCAGCCCCAGGCGAATTACACATCATTGACCCCTCAACAATAGAGCAAAGTCATTTCTCCACACATCGCGCGCCATTGAAGCATTTCATCAACTCCCTCGGAAAAGAAGGCATACCTGTGGTGCTCCTATGCGTGCAGGCTAAAAAAACCGGCTTAGGTGAGGAAATGTCTCAGGAGGTAAAGACTGCAGCAGAGGACATTGCAAAGAAGATAATAGGGGAACAAAAAAATGTTTGATGTATTTTTCATGGTTTTCCTGAGCATGTTTCTTGAGGGTTTGCCGTTCCTCATCATCGGCTCTCTGTTCTCCTCATTCATTTTAGTGTATGTCTCAGAGGAGAGGCTTTTGAAATCCATCCCCCATAACAGGTTTTTGGGTGTTTTGTCTGCGTGTTTCATAGGCTTTGTCTTTCCAGTTTGCGAATGCGCTATTGTGCCGGTCTTTTCAAGACTTGTTAAGAAGGGTTTGCCCCTCTATATTGCGGTCACCATCCTGGTGTCTGCACCACTTATCAACCCGATTGTCCTCCTAAGCACCTATTATGCGTTCACGCAGACTTTAGGTTATGTGTATCTGCGTTTTATCATGGGTTTTCTGGTGGCATACTCTATCGGGTTGCTTGTTCCATCGTCGCTTAAGAGGGGGGATGTGCTTCTGCCGAAGGCTCATGCAGCCAAAGCATACAACTGTTGCTGTGAAAGCAGGTTCACAGATTTTTTAAACCATGCAGTCAATGAGTTCTTTGGCATAACGCGGTTTTTCATTTTGGGTTCGATGTCTGCGTCATTTTTCCAGGTGGTCTTCCCAAGACATCTTCTGATGGGTTTGGTGGGGAGCTGGTTTTTGTCCATTTCATTCATGATGGTCTTCACATATCTCACGTCAGTCTGCTCTGAAGTTGACGCGTTCATAGCCAGAAGCTTCATGGGCCAGTTCACCCCTGGCGCAATCATATCCTTTCTGACATTTGGGCCTATGATAGATCTGAGAAACACATTCCTGCACCTCAACTACTTCAGACGAAAATATGTTTTGGCTCTTGTTTTCCTAATTGCAGCATCAAACTTTCTGGTTGGCTTTTCTGTTAACTGCCTATTGTGGATTGGGGGCGTATACCTTTGAAAAGTACACGCATCCTAAATGCATGCCTCATGTTCTCGTATGCATCCATCGTCGTTTACATGCTATACACTGGCAGAATCAACTATTATCTGCACAGCCGCTTCAACCCATTCCTGTATCTGGCGGCATTTCTCCTGTTTGTATTCTCGGTATTTACTCTCTCATACAATGCACCCGATAAAGAATCTGTCCGTTGGCATTACGCCATCCTTCTGCTACCTCTTGCGTCATTGTTCTTTTTCTCCCCTGAAAGTGCGCAGAACAATTTGGCGGCTGTCAGGGGGATTCAGGTTTCATCGTCTCAGGCCCTTTTTGAAGACGGTTTGGAATTGACGCAATCCCCCATGATGCCGTCTGTTGAGTCTGTCGGCGGCGTCATAAATGTTTCAGACGACGGATTCAGGGATTTTGTCGACGGCATTTATGCGGAATATTACCGTTTTTCAAACAAAAGAGTCCGGATTTCAGGCATCCTTTACAAGGTCGCCTCAGGAGATGACAATCAGGCGGTGTTGGCGAGGCCATACATTTGGTGTTGCCTTGCAGATGCCCGGTTAGTTGGCGTGTTAGTCTACTCCCACAACCTATCCTCCCTTACAGAATTTAATTGGTATGAAGTCAACGGGGTTGTCATACTTGGAGAAACCCCATCTGGAAGCATACCCTTGATATACGTGCAAAACATCACTGCAATAGAAACCCCCCACGTCAAATACATAAATCCCTGATGTCAAAGAGTTTTTATGTCTTTTTTCTGCGCTATTTGATATCCTATTACAACGCTTTCGTAGCCTGCGATCTCATCATCTAACTTCTGGTCTCCACTGTCAACCAGTAGGTACGGGACTGAATTCAGCTTATGCGGCGTTGAAACGTAGATTATGTTTTTCACACCGACCTTCCTTATGACTTTGGGGCTGATCTGTTGCGTGCCCCGTCCGAAGACGAAACCCTGCGCACCGATAGGGGAAACAATTATTTTTGCCTTGTCTGTCCCCTCAAGAACCTTAAGTATCTCCTTTTCAGAGACGTCTTTCGCAACCAATGTTCCCTCCCTTATTATGTCGACGCCAAGCAGCGTCTTGTCTATCCTCTGCATGGCAGCTATTGCCGCAGTGGTTGTTCCAGCCCCTAATATGTATGTGCTGCCGTCGTACATGAACTGTTTCGCAAACAATGAAATGTCGCGTTTTGCAATGTCTTCATCCTCTGAGGCATAGACCTGTTTTCCAGCCTGCATCATCTGCGGCTTGTATGGGACCTTCATATATCCAAAAAAGCATGTCTTCAACACGTTTCTCCTGTATGCGTCTTCATCCACATCCATCACTTCAGCATCCTTTAAAGGAAGCCTTTTTTTAATGTATTCGTTCACAACTTCGGCTGCTGTGTGTGGGTTTACTGCAAACACTGCAGAATGCATTTTGACTCCTGCCGGCACACCGACAACGGGAATCCTGTCTCCGACTGCAGAGTACACATCCCGTGCTGTCCCGTCTCCACCGCAAAATATGATCAAGTCGACTTTTTCTTGAAGAAATCTAGTGCATGCACCTATTGTATCCTCTGATGTGGTGGGTTTCTCCGCGCTGTAGACTACCTTGTATTTGAAGCCATCAAGTAGGGTTTCTCCCATATCTCCGGATGCTGTGAGTATCATTGCTCTCTTGTCTAGTTTTCCGAGGAATTCATCGGCTCTTTCCCAGGCTACTGGATTGGCGCCCAGCTTTAGAGCTTCATCAACTTTGCCGTCCGTCCCCTTCAGGCCTACGGCACCTCCCATCCCAGCTATGGGGTTGACTAGAAAACCAACGTTCACAGAAAATACTTCTATTTCACAGAATATATCTCAAATTCCCTTGTTTGATGCGGCAATGCTTATCCCGCTTCCTTCCTTCAACTCCATTGTTATGGGTTTGAGGGTGTGTTTCACACCTCTCATCTTCTCTATCTTGAGTGTCCTCACGTCAAGGGAAGGGTTGGACTTCAGGCTTACTACTCCGTCGACGACGTAGTTGACGAAGTCGTATTTATTGCAGTCGTTTTCTGATTCCTCAGACAGTATATATGTTGTGGCGTTTGAATCCTTCAGCAACACCATTATCTTGGACACTGTCCTGCGCAGTTCATCCATATCCTTTTTCTCTGAGATGTCATAGAATGTCGTCGCGAAAGTCTGCAGCCCATCTATTACCACACGCTGTATGCTCTGCCCCCTAATGTCTAGGATTTTATCTTCGATGTATGCTATGGAGTCGACAACCTGCGGATCAGGTATCTCTACCTTCTCTCCCTCTATCAGCCGTGTGTTGCTTCGTGTCCTGCTGTGTGGGCTGAAGTCAAGCATAATCATCCTCTGGTCTTTGGCGAACTGTCTGATGTCTGGGAAGAACCTTGACCCGTACCTTAGTATCTGTTCCTTAGACTCTTCAAACGTCAGATATAGTGTTTTTTCACCTTCCCTACATCCTGCTATCAGATACTGTAGTCCGAATGTGGTTTTTCCAGCGCCTGGTCCGCCACGTACAAGTATGTTTGAGCCCCTGTAGAGCCCGCCCTCCAGCATGTTGTCTAACTGGCTAACTCCTGAGGTCAGTTTCTCTTCCATGTGCATACCTATTGAACCTCTGCCTTTTAAACCTTTGGTAGTTTTGCAAGGCTTTGTTTCACGAGCTCTGCAGGGTATTCGAAATCCACAAGTTTGCCTCGCAGAAACTGGTCGTAGGCTCCAAGGTCGAAGTGTCCGTGGCCTGAGTTGTTGAATACTATGACTTTCTCCTCCTTGCATTTCTTCGCCTCCTCTATAACTGCCTTTATTGCGTGGGCTGATTCGGGGGCGACAAGGAACCCTTCTGTTTCTGCGAATAGTTTAGCGGCTTCGAATACCTCCTTTTGGTAGTACGCCTGCGCCTCGACTATCTTTTCATTGACTAAAAGACTCACTTGAGGCGACATGCCGTGGTACCTGAGTCCTCCGGCGTGTATTGCCCCCGGTATGAAGTCATGGCCTAATGTGTACATCTTGACTGCTGGAGCCATCTTTGCGGTGTCGCCGAAGTCGTATGCGTATACTCCCTTCGTCAGTGTGGGGCAGGCCATGGGTTCGACTCCAATGGCTCTTAACTCCTTGTTATCCCCCTTCAGTTTGTCTTGTATGAATGGGAAGGCGAGTCCTGAAAAGTTTGAGCCTCCTCCTGTGCAACCGATGATTATGTCTGCTTTTTCTTCGCCTGCCTTTTTCAACTGAATCTTCGCCTCCTGCCCTATGATCGTCTGGTGTAGGGCTACATGATTGAGGACGCTTCCCAGGCTGTAGTGGGTGTTTTCGTGTTTGATTGCGTCTTCAACAGCCTCAGATATTGCAATACCTAGGCTTCCTGGGCAGTCAGGGTCTTTTTTGAGTATGGCTTTTCCAGCTTCAGTCAATTTGCTCGGGCTTGAGGTCACTTTGGCGCCCCAGGTCTCCATCATTATCCTCCTGTATGGTTTGCCTAGGTAGCTGCACGCAACCATGTATACCATGCATTCGATTTCAAATAGTTTGCATGCGAAGGCAAGTGATGAACCCCATTGTCCGGCTCCTGTTTCTGTCGAGATTCTCTCTGTACCTTCTTTCATGTTGTAGTACGCCTGCGCTACGGCTGTGTTTGGTTTGTGGCTGCCAGGCGGTGATACGCCCTCCCACTTATAGTATATCCTAGCCTTTGTTTTCAATGCCTTCTCAAGCCTTTTGGCGCGGTATAGGGGGCTGGGCCTCCAGAGAGTCAGTATATTCCTTACTTCATCTGGGATATTTATGTATTTTTCCGTGCTCACCTCCTGTTTGATGATTTCCATCGGAAAAAGCGGGGTGAGGTCCTGCGGGCCCATGGGCTTGAGTGTGAGGGGATGCAGTGGCGGAGCCAGCGGCTTCGGCAAATCGGCGTTTATGTTGTACCACTTCTTCGGCATCTCGTTCTCGTCCAGGAAAATCTTTGTCTCATCCATTTATCACACCTAAGTAATATCGAAAACCCATGCGAACCCATAAATAAATAATACTGTTTATTTTATAGTGTCGTTACCAATATTGGAATGGTGTTACTATGTGGTTGATTATCTCATGTGTTGCGGCGATAATTGTTTCTGCGGTCTGGTCTTATGCCCCGAAAAAATACAAACTCGGGAATTTAGCCCTCATGTTGTGGGGCCTTACAATAATGGTTTTTGTAGATCATATTTTGGGTTATGAAGGCGGCCCGTTCATTGAAATGGAGTCAGACGGCTTGATACCTAATGGGACAGTATTGGGTGTTGCAATGCTTATTCCGGTATTTATTATCTGGGAAGTTCAGTTAGTACTATCCAAACTAAAGGATGACATTAGAAAGAGGTAATTAAAGATGGCTTGTTTTTCGGCGCCGCTCGCGGTCGGGATTATAACAACGGTTTGCAGAAAGAAGATACCTGCCAAATACCACATTGGCTGGTTCAACACCTTGGTATGGGGTGGCTCAGCAGGATTGTTTATCGAACACCTGATTAGCGGGGAGATAGTTGTGTATCCTCCATTTCTGTCTGCAATGGCCAATCCAGCAGACACGGCAGTGATGCTTGCAGAAATACTTCACATTGGTGTTCCAATGCTTTTAGCGTGCATTGGGGTATGGGCTGTGATGGTGTATGCAGCAAACTACTTGGAAGGCCAGGCTAAGGCAACTGTGAAAACCAGGGCTTAATGCATGGTTATTTATCTGAACTAGAGCCGAGAATATCGGAGGCTTTAGCATCCGGATATTTATCTTTGCCTTCTTTTACATTATCTGATGGTTTTCTACCGTTTTTTTGTCGAAGGCGTGGTACAGGGCGTTGGTTTTAGGCCGTACATCTACCGCCGAGCCAATGGTTTGGGTCTCCTTGGTTGTGTGAAAAACACCGGAGCCGGCGTTGAAATAATAGTCAACGACAAAGACTTCATGGAACGCCTGTCTGACCTGCCCCCTCTCGCGAAGATAACCGGCTACACAGTTGGAAAATACCGTCCAAAAAGGAAATACTCAGACTTCACAATACTCAAGAGCTCAAGGTCTGAGGGCGTCACCCAAATACCTCCTGATATCTTCACATGTAAAGAATGCATAGAAGACCTGAAGAATCCAAATGACCGGCGCCATAGCTACTACTTCATAACCTGCACTAACTGCGGGCCAAGATTCACAATCATCGAGGATTACCCGTATGACCGCCCGCTCACGTCTATGAATGAATTCAAGATGTGCAAAAACTGCAGTGCGGAATACCTCAATCCATTGGATAGGCGCTATCACGCGCAGACGATTGCATGCAAGAAATGCGGGCCGAAACTTAAGCTTCTTGACCGGAGAAAAGACGTCACAGCAGAGACTGATGCGAAGACGATTGAAAAGGCGGTGGAGTTGATAATGTCTGGGGAGTTCGTTTCAATAAAGGGTGTCGGCGGCTTTCACATCTCTTGCATCGCAGAGGATGATGCAGTGTCTAAGGTGCGAAAATTTCTAGGTCGGCCGCATAAGCCGTTTGCCTTGATGGTGAAGGATGTTTGTATGGCGGAAAAACTTGTCCATGTCCCTGAAAAAGAGCGCCAACTTCTTGAGTCTCCACAACGCCCGATTGTCGTATTAAAGAAGAAAAAAAGTATGGGGTGTGTCTCAGAACTTGATAGCCTTGGCGTGATGCTGCCATATACTGCGTTGCATTACCTCCTGTTCGATTTTATAGCTGAGCCCTTGGTTATGACGTCCTGTAATGTGCCTGGGGAACCTGTGGCAACCGATGAGACTCTTGGGAGGTATTTCCTGACTCATGAGAGAAGGATAGTGAACCGCTGCGACGACTCAGTACTCAAGGTTGTCGGCGGAAACGTATCATTTCTAAGGCGTTCAAGAGGTTACACTCCATCTCCCTTATCCCTTCCAATAGACTGCATCGATACAGTCTCAGTCGGGGCGGAAATAAACAGTGTCGTAGCTGCTGCGAAGGGGAGGGATTGTTTCCTCTCCCAGTATATCGGAGACACAACCAAGCTTGAGACGTCAAATTTCATGAGACAGTCTGTGGAGAAACTAGTTAAATTAACAAGGGTTAAACCCGAAATCATAGCATGTGACATGCACCCCGGCTACAACTCTACATCCTATGCGAAAGAGCTGTCTGACGGATTCGATGCTGAACTTGTTCCTCTGCAGCATCATAGATGCCATGTCGCCTCTGTTGCAGCAGAGCACGGCTTAACAGACTACGTGGGTGTTGCAGTTGACGGGTTGGGATATGGCGATGATGGGACCATCTGGGGTGGCGAAGTCTTTGACGTTTCAGGAGGGATAAAATTCAAAAGGGTCGGCTCCCTAATGCCTCAGCCGCAGCTTGGCGGGGATTCCGCAGCAATGCACCCGAAAAAAATGCTCTACGGCATACTATCCAATGTCCTCACTGCAAAGGAACTACATGGGATGTCGTTTTTCCCGAAAAAAGAGATGGTATTGTATGACCGTATGCTGGCTGAAGGCTTCAACACGCCGTTGACTTCGAGCGCAGGCCGCATATTGGATGCTGCATCAGCATTGCTTGGCCTCTGCAGTGAGAGGACTTATGACGGGAGGCCTGCAATGCTTTTGGAAAGCAAGGCGACAAAGCCAATCTTGTTGGAGCCGGTTTATACAACTGAGGACGGAGTAAAACGCCTTGACACCTCTGAATTGTTCAGGTTCATGGTGGAGAATAGAGCATATGGGGTGGGGCAACTGGCTGCGACAGCGCAGATGTATCTGGCTCGGGGTCTTTATGGAATTGCATCATCTTATGGGAAGCCGGTTGTTTTGTCAGGTGGCGTCGCATATAATCAGATGATAGCAAATTATATGGTTGAGAAGGGGGTTTTCGTAAATAGGGATATGCCCTCTGGCGACGGAGGCATATGTTTCGGCCAGACGTACCTTTCTAACCTAACAATGCATTCCTAGTAGATATAATGTATTTTGCAGCAGATGCAAATGTTTTTCTGTCCTTGATACTCGTCTTAATTATTTGTGCCTTCTTGTTTACTCTTCTGATGTCTTTCACATATTGCCTTTCCCTGAATCCTACGGCTGCTCTCAAGTCGTATTTTGATATTGCTATGAGGTCTGCGTCCATGAACATTATGTCGTATTTTCTCGGTTTGTCAGTGCCTTCCGCAGTAGATGACACCAGGGCGTTGATGTGCTGCCCCAAAGGTATGCCTGCTGGACATACTAGGTTTCCAACATTCTCTATCACCAAATACTTTTTCCCCCTTAGCTTAAGCTTTCTTACTGCGTCTGCCACCATGAATGCGTTGAGGTGGCATCCTCCATGGGTGTTTATCTGGTACGCGAGTATCTTCTTTTTCTGGAGTCTTTTTTTGTCTATGTCTGACTCGAGATCCCCCTGAATGACTGCCATCTCAGACGGCTTGATATATGGTGTCAAACCCTCTATGAACGCTGTTTTACCGCTGCCTGGAGAGCCCATCAGGTTTATGCAAAATATCTTCTCTCCAGTTAGAAACCTATTTGTTTTTTCTGCTGTTTCGTCGTTTTCCCTGTTTACTGACTCCTGCAGCCGTATTATTTCTTTTTCTTTTTGCTTTTTGTCCTGCATCCGCATGTCCCGCACATCCGACATCACCCTTTACTTCCGTAATAACTATGTCTTTGCCTTTTAATATGTCCACCTTAGATGTCTCGCAATTTTTGCAAAAGGCTTCAAACGGGTCATTGGCTTTTTTCTTGGCTCCACATTTTAAACAAATAATTTCTGCAGGAATTACTTTGATGTGCAGTCTAGATTTTACAAGCAGCCTATGTTTCTTCTTGAGTATATTGTAATACAGGAGTATCGGGGCTTTCTTGTATGTTGTGAGTGCGCCGACTTCAACAGACACAGCATCTATATGTCCCTCTCTTTCACCCCAAATATTGAGTGTTTTCTTCACTATTGCCTGGGTGACTGCGAGTTCATGCATTTTTCCCACCTTAACAGATTCTGGGCACTAGCCTGCCCATGGGCTGCGGCAGCATCCGTTTGCCTAGGAAGGTCTGCAGTATCACTTCTCTCCCTGAGACTACATCCCCGACTATTGCAGCGTCTTTGTTGTATCTCCTAAGTTTTTTCTCAACATCCTCTGCATTCTCCCTCTGTGCTATGCATATGAATCTGCCTTCGCATGCCAGATGGTAGGGGTCGACACCCAGCATTTCCGAAACCCTTCTTACTTCATCTTTGACAGGTATATCGGATTCCTCAATCCTCATTCCAATATTGTATCTCTCGCATATTTCATTTGTTGCTGCAGCCAGTCCCCCGCGGGTTATGTCCTTTGCAACCTTTATCTTTCTTGAGACAGACGATATTTCCTCTAGCAACGGCTTCGCGTCAGAGACTATCTTTGTTTCATAGTCGAATCTTTTTGACAGCAATGC
>JAHIYG010000018.1 GCA_018815265.1 Candidatus Altarchaeota archaeon
CCTTTGCAGAGCCACTGTAGAATCTTCCAGCAACCGCCGGTTCGCGTATCATGGTTTTATTTCTTGTTTTCTATTATTTAAACATGGCTGAAATTCCGTTGGCTCCGTTAATACGAATCCTTAAGAGGACAAACATAGACCGGGTATCTGATGATGCTGCAGCTGAGTTGAGAAATATACTGGAGGAATATGCAGTAGAGGTCAGTGAAAGAGCCTCAAAACTGGCCAAACACGCAGGACGAGTAACAATAAAAGCAGAGGATATAAGGCTTGCCAAATAGTATTTCACAATGGTGTAGGCAGGTCTTTCAGTAAATCCAATATTTTAGATGCAGCAGGTGTGCTGCCGACAAGTATGTGATACTCTAAATCATCCCTTTTAAAACCTCTCTGAGAGGCTATCTCCCTAGCAACTTTAGGGAATAATTCTGCGCCGTCGTGACTTGAGAAAATAGCCTGTAGTAGACTATGCATTTCTGGTCGTCTATGGGTTTGCTGCTTTAATTCAGAATACCTGCCTTCTACAAGCCGGTTATGTGTCGTATCATTTGTTTCTGACTGTGAGAACTCATGTAGTTTTTTGTCTGAACGCATTAGTTCAAGCATAGCTTTCAAGTTGCGTTCATGGTAGTAGTGCACCATATCATGAATGCTTATTTGCCCTCCATCACAGCCAGATGTCTGTTTCTTAATATGTTGCGTCATCATTCCGTGTAGATTGTGTTTCTGACTGTTGATGCCGCGTCCACGTAGGCGCCAGGGTATATTGAGCGCCCAGGCATTATGGAGACGTTTATTCCGGTTTTTACGTTGTCACCCATTATGCATCCGAATTTGCGCCTGCCGGATGTTACCATCTTCTGCTTCACTTCTATGTGTATCTCTCGGTCATCGAATCGAAGGTTTGCAACCTTTGTTCCTGCGCCGAAGTTACAGTTCTCACCGATTATGGAGTCGCCGACATAGCTTAGGTGTCCCACATGGGTTTTTGACATGATTATTGAGTTTTTGATTTCAACAGCATTGCCGACCTTGCAGTTGTCCATTATTGTGGTATACGCCCGTATGTAGCAGTTCGGACCTATGACGCAGTCTTTTCCAATGCATGCCGGGCCTTCGATGTAGGCTCCTGACTTTATTACTGTACCTTCTCCGACGCTTACTTCCCCCTTCAAAACCGCATACTGCTCTATTTCTGTTTTCTTGGAGATAGTGTGTGGTATGGATTTCATCACAATCTCGTTTGCATCCAGTAGATTCCATGGCAATCCAATATCTATCCACTGTCCCTCACCAGACTTTAAACCTGTGACTTTTTGGTCTTTTATGAATTTCTTTATCGCATCAGTGAGTTCATACTCCATCCTCGATGATTTTTTGATTCCATCCAACGCAGGGAAAATCTCCGGCGAGAAAACATACACTCCTGAGTTTGCGAGGTTTGACTTGGGCCTTGTAGGCTTTTCCGTGAGTGACACTACCTTGTTGCCTTTCAACTCGACTACCCCATAGTTCTGGGGCTCTTTTACATCCACCAAGGACATGCTGACTGACGGTTTGGTTTTTAGGTGTTCTTCAACAAGGGTTGACAGGATTCTCCTGGTTACAAAGAGGTCGCCGTTTAATACTATAAAGTCGGACTGGATGCAGTCTTTTACCGTAAGGAGTGCATCGCCCGTGCCTAACTGCTGCTTCTGCTCGACATAATGCAGTTTCATATTCCTGAATTTTTTCCCGAAATAAGATTCAATAGCCTCTTTTTTATAGCCAACAACCAAGTAGACATTCTTTACTCCGACACAATCCAATGCCTCCAGATTCCATTCAAGTATGGGTTTGCCTGCGATTGGCAGCATAGGCTTGGGTTTTGTGACTGTTAGAGGCCTGAGCCTCACACCTTCCCCCGCCGCCAATACTACTGCATCCATCACCTTATCTGCAAACGAGCTCAGCCCATTTGCCCTTGCCCTCCCAAAGCTTTATTGAATAAAGAGGCAGTTTGCCGTCAAGCATGCCCCTAACCCAAACTATGATATTTTCTGCGGTTGGGTTTTCAATGATGTCATTTAGTATTTTATGGTCTATTTTGTCTATGACTTCCTTCTCTACAACATCGCCTATTTTGTGGAAGTCCATAACCATCCCGTCATTACCTATTTCACCCTCAACCACAATTTCAAGTTTGTATGTGTGTCCGTGCATTGTCTCGCATTTTCCCTTGTAATTTGGGAGGAAGTGGCTTGAGTCAAAGTAGAATTCCCGGCACAATCTCATGTTGAATATGAGGTAGTATGCTTAAAAAAGGCCAGACAGTATAATAGTAGATGGACGCCTTAACAGGTAAGGCTAGGATAACATGAATATATAGTTTGTTTGCTTATTGTTATTCTGGCATTGTTTTTGTCCTATTCCAGCCGCTTCATCCAGGAAAGGATTACATTGAATGGATAAAATACATGTCGGAAAAATCGGTTTTATTTCTCCCCATATTGCCTACGGACTGCTTAGAAGCCCTAATTCGGTCCTTTTGGAAAGCCAGAAAAACGGGAGATATTCCTACATAGCCTTGAATCCAATAAAGATTTTCAAAAGCAAAGGGATGGATATAGAGATAACAGAGAAAGGCGTCACAACCCAGATGAAATGCAACCCAATAGATGAGTTGAGGAAGACCTTAGGGCGAGGCAGACGGAAGAAAGGATTGCCTTTATTCTATTCTGGCGCAATAGGATATATTGGATATGACATCGTTCACTTCTTCGAAAAACTCCCAAAGACTGCGAAAGACGACCTCGACCTCCCAGACATCTACCTGATTTTTCCGAGAGATATTTTGTTTTTTGACCATCTGAAAAAAACCGCGAAAATACTGTCTAAAACCAAAAAAGGACTCGATGAAGTAGTGGATAGGTTGAAAAAACCAGTGAAGAAAAAGGAGAATCAAACAAGGAAGTCCGTCAAGTTCAAATCCAACTACACGAAAAAGAAGTATTTTGAGGCTGTCAAAAGATGCAGGGAATATGTGAGGGCTGGTGACTCGTTCCAGATTAAGATATCGCAGCGTTTCGAATGCGAGGTAACGGAGGACCCATATGAGGTATACCTTAGGCTCAGGAGGATTAATCCGTCGCCATATGGCGCATACCTTGATTTAGACGGCGTCACCTTGGTGTCTTGTTCCCCAGAACACCTGGTTAAGGTAGAAAAAGGAAATGTGGAAACACGCCCAATCGGTGGGACATACCCCAGAGGAAAAAACAAACGTGAGGATTTGCTGCTTGCTAAAAAGTTCATGTCTGACGAGAAGGAAAAATCCGAACATACGATGCTTATCGACTTGGAGCGAAACGACCTAGGGAGAGTCTGCAAATGCGGCAGCCTTAAGGTGAATGAGTTGATGGCGCTGGAGCGCTACTCCCACCTCATGCACATCGTTACGAACATAATGGGTAGACTCGCAAAAGGCATGGACGTCTTTGACGTGTTGAAGGCTATGTTTCCTGGAGGCACTATAACCGGTTGTCCTAAAATCAGGACAATGGAGATAATAGATGAGGTCGAACCTAATGCACGGGGACCGTACACTGGCTCGATTGGTTTTATTACCCCCTCCGATGAGATGGATTTGAATATCATAATCAGGACATTGATTGTCAAAGATGGCAGAGGCTACATACAGGTTGGTGGAGGCATTGTGGCTGACTCAAATCCTGAAAGAGAATATCAGGAAACCTTTGAAAAAGCATATGCTTTATTTGAGGCTGTGGAGGGAGGGAGGTGATACTTATACTAGACAACTTCGACAGCTTCACATACAACATATACCAGCGAGTTGGGGAGCTAGGGTATAAGTCGGTTGTGAAACGAAATGATGCAGTCAATGCTCGTGGGGTTTCAAGATTGAAACCATCACATATCATCATATCGCCAGGGCCAAAAACACCCTTGGAAACAGGATATGTCAACGAGATAATAAGAAAACACTACAAAAGGATACCGATATTGGGTATCTGCTTGGGACACCAGTGCATAGCCCATGTTTTTGGCGGGAATATATTGAGAACCACCCCCGTCCATGGAAAGCAAGACCTGATATACCATGACGGAAAAGGGATTTACAGTGGCTTAAGACAGGGTTTTACCGCCTCAAGGTATCATTCGCTCGTTGTAGACCGGGAGGATATACCGGATTGTCTTGAACTTAGCGCATGGAACAAGAAAGGCCAAATCATGGGTGTGAGACACAAACAGTATCCGGTTGATGGCGTCCAGTTCCACCCAGAGAGTATTATAACCGCGTCAGGCTATAAGTTACTTAAAAATTTCATTGAAAGAACATGGAAATATCAATAGACGGAGTAATTTTGGATGAGGAAAACGCTAAAATCAGCGTGTTAGACCATGGGCTCCTCCTAGGCGACGGACTGTTCGAGACCATGAGGACATACAGGGGAAAAACATTCAAATTACATGAGCATTATACGAGACTTGCTGAATCCGCAGGGAAGATTTTCCTTCAACTGCCATTTACAGAAAAAGAAATTGGGAAGATGATAGAATCTCTTATAGCTGCAAACAAACTGTCTGAGGCACGTGTCAGAGTCACTGTGACACGAGGGATTGGAGCGCCTGGTCTTTCAATCGACTGCAGTAATCCCAAGACCATAATAATTGCGACGAAACTTGAGGAACACGATTACTCCAATGGAGTCAGGTTGATAACAACAAATGCGGAACGTGCTATGCCAGGGATAAAGTCGTTAAGTTACCTCCCCAGCGTCATTGCAAAGAAGAATGCGCAGGACTTGGGCGCGTTTGAGGCAGTTTATGTAGATAGCCAGGTTAGGGAGGGAAGTTTCTCTAATGTTTTCATGGTAAAAGAAGGTATTATAAAAACACCAAAGGAGAAAATACTGAGGGGCATTACGAGGGATTATGTGATTGAGTTAGCTGAAAAAAATAAGGTCAAAGTCATAGAATGTGACATCACAGTTGAGGAATTATACGGCGCTGACGAGGTCTTCATAACATATTCGACAGCAGGGATTGTACCAGTTATAATGGTCGATAAAAAAATATTTAAAGTAGGTGATACTACAAAGAAGCTGATAGAATTATATGCGGGGGGAGTTAGTGAATGGATGCAAAAAGCATAAGTGTAAGAGGGTGTGAGATTAGCTTGAACAAGACAGTTGTGATGGGGATATTGAATGTCACCCCAGACAGCTTTTCAGACGGCGGACGATACGTTGACGCAGATGCTGCAGTAGAGCATGCTAAAAAAATGGTTGCAGATGGAGCAGACATCATCGACGTCGGCGGCGAAAGCACAAGGCCGGGGTCTGAGCCAGTCTCTGAAGAAGAGGAACTAGCGAGAGTTTTGCCTGTGGTTGAGCGACTCGTCAAAGAGGTTGATGTACCCATATCAATTGACACCTGCAAGCCGTCGGTTGCCAAAGCCTGTCTGGAGGCTGGAGCACACATCGTCAACGACATATCCGGTTTAAGCGATGAAATGGCCCAAATAGCCTCTGAATACGGCGCTACAGTGGTGATTATGCATATGCTTGGAAAGCCCAAGACCATGCAGGAGAAAATCAACTACAAAGACGTGGTTTCAGACGTGAAATCCTACCTGAAAGAAAGAGTTGAAAAGGCAAGGAAAACAGGGATTACAGAGCTTATAGTCGACCCCGGCATAGGTTTCGGCAAGACGACAGAACACAATATTGAGTTGATTAAAAGAATTAGAGAGCTGAAAGAATTGGGATGTCCAGTCCTTGCAGGACCATCCAAAAAGTCATTCATAGGGTATTTGACGGGATTGCCTGTAGAGGGGAGGCTTTATGGTACTGTGGGCGCCGTATGTTCCTGCGCATTCTATGGCGCAGACATTGTCAGAGTACATGATGTTTTAGAGTGCAGGAGGGCATTGGATGTCGTCGACGCCATAAACTCCGAGAGAAAGAAGACCATAGCATATATTGGGTTGGGGTCGAACATGGGAGACAGACAGGAGAATATATTAAAGGCAATGAGGAAATTAGGCAACGGCTGTAAGGTGCTTGCGTCATCCCCTGTATATGAGACGGAACCAGTAGATTTTGTAGAGCAACCGTGGTTTCTGAATTCAGTCGTCAAGGTCGAGACAAAACTGAAGCCTTTCGAACTGCTTAATTTTGTGAAGAGGATAGAGGATGAGATGGGCCGACATGATGCAATACGCTACGGGCCGAGAAACATAGACTTGGACATCCTAATGTATGGCGATCTGATTTTGAAAGAGTCTAACCTTGAGATACCACATCCCAGGATGCATGAAAGGCTTTTTGCCCTGAAGCCGCTTTTGGACATCGACCCGAATTTGATGCATCCGGTACTGAAGAAAAAAGTGAAGGAGTTGGTATTGGATGTAGTCGAGCAGAAAGTCAAGCCAATAGACAAAAATTAAAGAGACACTATCGTCTGTTCGCCAGCCACATATTCTATTTCGACTATTTTTCCTGCGCCTTTCAAGTCAGCCTCTATCTTCTTGATGTAGTCTATCTTTTCCTCTGACGCAGTTAATGTGATTTTATCCAATTCCTTTGCAAGACTTAATTTGTTGTCTGTCTTCAGTTTCCTTATGAGACCAAGCACTTCGACGAATGCGTCGCCTTGTTTTTCCGCATCCTCGTCAATCAGGTATTCAGTGGGCCATGGGCTTATGTGCACTGACTTGACGCCCTCTTTTTCCATGAAATACAGTTGATAAAGTTCCTCGGTTATGTGGGGCATAATGGGCGCCATCAGCTTGGTTATCGCAAGTAGGGAGTGATACAGTGTGTATTGTGCTGATTTCCTGGCTTCCCCACCGTATATTTCAGGCTTGTAGAGGCGGTGTTTTATCATTTCAAGGAAGTAGTCGCAGTATGTCTGCCAGAAGAACTTCTCCACATCTGCCTTGGTCCTTGAGTACTCGTACCTGTCAAATGAGACGGTCGAGTCATTGATTATTTTGGAAAGCTTCGTCAGAAGCCACCGGTCCAGTGGATGTAGTTCCGGTTTTCCACCGTCAAAGTCTACAAGGTGCATTGACACGAAACGCGATGCATTCCATATCTTTGTTATGAACTTTTGGCCAGTAACCAAGTCCTTCTCTGTGAAGGGGAGGTCGTCGCCTAGTTTACATCCTGCAGCCCAGAAACGAAGTGAGTCAGCGCAGTATTTTTCTATCATGACCTGCGGCTCTATGACGTTGCCTTTGCTCTTGCTCATCTTCCTCCCATGCGGATCCTGCGCGTGACCTGATATTACGACGTCAGCCCACGGGTTCACACCGTCATGAAGCCTTGATTTGACGACTGTATTGAAAAGCCAGAAGGTTATTATGTCATGGGCTTGAGGTCTCAGACTCATGGGATAGAG
>JAHIYG010000226.1 GCA_018815265.1 Candidatus Altarchaeota archaeon
AGAAAAAATTCGCTTGACTACATGAAGACAATAGATTATATGGTAATTGATGAAGGCAGATACCTCACCCCCTCAGACAAGTATAAAGCTATAGTGGGCAGGGTTTTGGCAGAAGACCATTTTGAGAAGCCAATCAACAGGGGGGACAAAATAATCATTAATGGAACTTCTTTTGAGGTTGTTGGATTCAACAAGAAAACTGGCAACCCAGCCCATGACCTGAAGGTCGTCATCCCCATTGATGTCTTGCGTGACATGTACGGGGCAGGCGATGAAGTCACTATGATTACTGCTAAGGTAAAGGAGGGATTCAACCTCAGCCAGAGCGCAGACAATGTAAAAGATAGTTTGCGCAGGGCGCGGGATGTGAAACGTGACGAGGAAGACTTTACCGTCCAGACAGCCCAGAATATATTGGAGACTTTCAACGCAATATTGGGTGTTGTCCAGGTTGTGCTGTCAGGCATTGCAGCCATATCACTTGTGGTCGGAGGGTTGGGGATTATGACCACAATGTATACAAGTGTTTTGGAGAGGACTAGACAGATTGGCATTATGAAGGCTGTCGGCGCGAAAAACGAGGATATCATGCTGTTGTTCCTGATTGAATCTGGTGTTTTGGGTTTGACGGGGGGAGTGATAGGGGTGCTGCTCGGTTTGGGCATAAGCTTTGGAGCATCCTACGTCGTCGAAGCATACTATGAAAGCGAGCTTGTAAAGGCATCAGCCAGCTTCTCATTGATTTTCGGGGCTCTCGCATTCAGTTTTGTCGTCGGATGCTTATCTGGTCTTTTACCGTCTATGAATGCGGCAAAGATGAAGCCCGTCGATGCGATAAGGTACAGGTGAAACCATGAAGGCGCAATACTTTAGTTTGGCTGTGAAAAACATCAGGAAAAAGGGAGTTCGCAGCTGGCTGACCATGCTCGGCATCTTCATAGGTATTGCTGCAGTAGTGTCCCTGACCTCACTGGGGCAGGGGATGGAGGATGCCATAGGCGATGAATTCGCCAAGATGGGCTCAGACGTCATAATAATCATGCCAGGCACTGGATTCGAAAGCATGGGGTCAAACAAGCTAACGGAACACGATGAAAGGATAATAAAAAATGTCAGGGGAGTTGTGAATACGGCACCTATGATTTCAAAGATTGCGAAGGTAGACCATGGGAGAGAGGCAGTGTATACTTTTGTCTCTGGTGTGCCAGTTGATGATAGATATAAGATTCTCCAAGATATGGAGTCCTTCGATATTGAGGAGGGACGAGACCTGCAAGATGGCGACAAATACAGGACAATAGCAGGTATACGGTTTTCAGAAGGAGATGTTTTTGAGGGTAAAAAGTTGAAGTCTGGCGATAAACTAGTGATTGACGGAGTCGATTTCAAGCTGGTTGGCATACTAAAGAGGATAGGAAACGACCAGGATGATTCCCAGTTGCTTATTCCATTGAGTGCTGCCGAGGAGATTTTCAGCGAGCCAGACTATGACACCATAATGGTGAGGGTAAAAAAAGGCTTTGAGCCTTCTGACGTGGCTGACGACATAAAGCAGAAGATGCGGCGCGACAGAAACCAGAAGGAGGGCGAAGAAGACTTTAATGTGCAGACTTCAGAGCAGCTCTTGGAAAGTGTCGGCGGAGTCATATCATCTGTTCAAAGCGTTGTGGTAGGCATTGCATTGATATCGCTCATGGTGGGTGGCATCGGCATCATGAACGCGATGTACACGAGCGTTTTGGAGAGGACACAGGAGATTGGAGTGATGAAGGCTTTGGGTGCGAAACGAGATGATATTTTGTCCATGTTTCTGATTGAGGCAGGACTCATGGGGGCAATCGGGGGGGTAGTTGGTACAATCATAGGCCTTGTAATGAGCAAGTCAGTAGAATACTATGCCGTATCACAGCTTAACATAACGCTTTTGAAAGCCAGCACATCACCTGCCATAATATTCGGAGCCATATCCTTCTCATTTATTGTGGGGTGTGTGTCGGGAGTCTTCCCTGCATTGCAGGCCAGCAAATTAAGGCCTGTTGAAGCCCTACGTTATGAGTGAACTTATTATTTAACCTGTTGATACTTTAACATGAGAAAACACATGTCATGGATTGCGTTAGGCTTACTCTGCGCGTATCTCATGTACATCATGATAATCCCATTCACTGATGTTTTGGTTTATTCTGTCTTTGTGTATTACCTCAGCCGCCCGATATTTCATAGAGTCAGGAGGATATTTTCATCAAACGCTTTGGCTGCATTCATATCTCTTTTTATACTGATTATGCCAGCCACCCTGGTTTTCCTCTACGCATTAAGCGTCGGAGTCTATGAATTGGGCAATTTACTCTCAGTATTGAACATACCATATGCAAATGCAGTAAACAGCATAGTTTTAAAATACTCTGACATGGTAGCCCAAATTAGTGTCAATGAATTATTTAATGCCGCTGGGGGAAAGGATGGGTTGAGGGAATTTTTCTCGGTGGTTGTTGCAATTGTCTCAGGCTCCTTGAACATAATACTTCGGCTCATGCTCGTCTTCACGCTTTCAACATATATGCTGATGGATGGGGCGAGGTTTAAGAAGTGGATTGTGAAGATGGTATATCCTCAGGAGAAGGCATTCATTGAGAAGTTTTTGAACGGCATAGACAACGACCTACACAAGGTTTTTTATGGTAGCATACAGACTGCAATATTCATATCAGTCATGGGTTTCTTGGTTGCTACAATTTTGAACACAATAGCGCCTGCAGGTTTGGCAATACCATATACCCTGCTTTTTGGATTGATATGCGGGGTCGCATCCCTTGTGCCCATGATTGGGGCGTCGATATTTTATGCTCCAGCCACCGTCTACTTCATAGCCTACGCATACTTCAACAATCTCCTCTACAGCGGGTGGTGGTTTATTGCCTTGTTTTTTGTTTGCACATTCTCCCTAGTCGACTGGGGTCCGAACCTGCTTTTTAAGCCGCACATAACAGGTAAAAACGTCCATCCCGGACTTATGATGTTTGCCTATATCCTGGGGCCTCTGACATTCGGAATTGCGGGGATACTCTTAGGTCCGATAGTGCTGGTTGTCACATTGAACTTTGCCAAAACGCTCCTGCCCCGGCTTAGGTAGTTTTTTTATCGTCTACCACCTAATATCTGCCATGGAAGATGAGTTCGGGGAGTGGTACCGCAGG
>JAHIYG010000019.1 GCA_018815265.1 Candidatus Altarchaeota archaeon
ACTCTCAGCAGGTGTTTCCCAGAAGGATTTATTCCGAGTCTCTGCTCCATAGTAACCTCAGAGCCAATACAACCCAGCAAAAATACTGTAACAAACAAAAACAAAAATAGTCTCCTGACCATCAGATACTTATTTGAAACTATGCTTTTATCTTAGAGGTTCTGAAGTCGACACAATATTTGTTAAGGCATGGACTATATGTTCCGCAAAGAATAGACTCCAGGATTTCGGTTTTATAGCCTAAAGACCCGGCAGTCTCTATAACATCGCCAACCGCCTCTAAACTGTTGTGGGCAAAACAATAATAGTGTATGACACCAGACTCCCTAGCACAAGACAAAGCCACATCAAGGAAGTTATTTGCCTGCTTAGGCAGCGGCATAATAACCCTATCAAACAAAACATCAAATTTCACATCCCGTGCGTCGGCTTCGACCACCTTCAAATCCACTTTATTTAGCCGCGCATTCTCCCGCATATACGAGACAGCATCTGGATTAAGCTCAACAGCCCATACCTCAGCGCCCCTTTTAGCAGCATGCACCGCATATGGTCCGACACCAGCAAAAAGGACAAGAACCCTCTCCCCAGAAGTTACCTTAGACGAAACCCTCTCCCTCTCAGAGCCAGTACGAGGGTTAAAGTACACCGTGGCAATATCCAACTTGAAAAAGCAACCGTTTTCCCTGTGTACAGTCTCAGTCCTGTTCTCCCCTGCTATCACCTCTACACCCGGCACCCGATATTCGCCATCGACTTGGGAAATCTTCAGAGCTGCAACCTTAACATTTGGAAAGCAAGATAACAAAGCCTCACCGATTATATTTTTTCTCCCCAACAACTGGTCAGGTAACTCCAAAAAGGCTATGTCCCCTATTACCGTGTACGCAGAGGGTACAAGAGACAGGTCAGCAACATCTAATACGCCTGCAAGCGCCTCCTTCAGAGACCTTGGCTTTTCAATGCGCTCCTGAGCCAACCCCTCAACAAACTCTGCCCCATCTACCTCCACTCTCTTCTTCAACGGAAAAAACACAAAGTCCCCCTCTCTTCTGACTACCCTCCCCACATCAAGTGCATCATCTGCCAAAAGCATTTTCCTCACATTCTCGGCGTTTTTCTTATGTGTCTTGGCAAGCATCAGATTCCACCCCAGCGCCTAGACAGAAAAACACCAAAAAAGGAACCTAAAAAATCAATTCCAACATCCGCCAACTCAGAAGACCTGCCGGGGACAAAATACTGATGAAACTCATCAGATGCTGCGTAGAGAACGCATAAAGCTAAGGCATACAAAAAGGGATTACTCCCCCTGCCAACCAGCGTATATACTAGAGCACCTAAAACTGCGTATTCCGTAAAATGAAATAATATTGATAAATCAAATTCTGAGGAGGATATGTCCTTGCCCTCTATAGAGGAAAATGCAAAAATCAATGCCATCCAAACCAAGACAGCAACAATATTTAATCTGGGATTAGACCTCAAAAAAACAAGTGGATTAAACCTAAAAGAATTCATATGTAAAAATAATGGAATGTACTTAAAAACGCTACTGCTTCTTTATCAGTTCAACTATTAGTTTGGTGCTGTGTAAACCAGACTTCCAGTAGTCTTTAATCCTGACAACCTTGGTCTTTAGGTTGCGCTTTTCAAACTCCTTCTCCAACACATCCTCCTTGAAGTCCTGGTCAGGGCCCAATGCCAGAATATCAGGGTTCAAACGAACAACAGCCCCAAACATATCTTCCAAATCACCAAGGACAGCATCATCTACGGGCTTGAGTGATTTTATCATGTGAAGCCTCTGCTGCTCAGATATCACCGGCCTTCTTTTCCTCTTTCTCGCAGTCTCATCCCTTGCGACGATGACAACAAGCTCATCCCCTAGTTTTCCCGCCTCCTCAAGATACCTCAAGTGCCCAGGATGCAGTATCTCAAAGACACCAGTGGCAACAACCAACTTTTTCAAAATCAATATATATTACGCGATAGGGTATATTTAGTAAAATGAGAGTAGAGCAGACAACAGTATATGGTGAGAGCTTCGTGGGTTTGATGGGTTTAGCCACGGACAAATACGCCATAGTATGCCCAGGATTAGATGAGACTGACGTGCTTAAAGTCCCCACTCTCAAGACCAAAATATATGATACACACCTAGTTGGTATGTTTTGCGCTGGAAACTCAAATGGGCTTTTAGTCCCGTATTTCACACCAGACAACGAATTGCATGAACTACAGAGATTTGCCAAAGCCAACGGCTTCAATGTTGCGAGGATAGATGGCAAATACACTGCAATAGGCAATTTAATAGCTACAAACGACAAAAGAGCACTTGTGTCAGAGGACATACTAGAATACAAAAAAATACAGGAAACACTGGATGTGGAGGTGGTTTCAGGCAACATCGCCTCAAAAAAGGAGGTAGGTACATACATTCTAGCGACAAACAAGGGCTTCATAGCACATCCAGACGCGGAAAAACAACTTAAACAACTCGAGGAGGTATTTGGTGTGAAGGGACTGCTAGGCACAGTAAACTGCGGCATACCATTTGTAAGGTCTGGAATAATAGCAAACAGCTTTGGATACATAACCGGCAGAAAGACCACAGGAATAGAGCTGCAGCGAATAGACGACGCACTAGGATTCTAGTTAGTAGCTCTGTAGCTTAGTATCTCGCTCATTTTGTGCAGTTGGACGATGTTTGTCGTCGGTTTCTTGTTGTAAAGCCCGGCAGTGAACAGTACTAAATCGTTCTTTGACACTAGTTTTTTCCTAAAGCAGAACTTAGCAATCTCCACAACCCTGTCCTTCTCCTTGAAGACGCTGTGGCAAACTGGCACCACCGCATATACAAGATTCATTTTCCTGCAGGTTTTGGAGTTGTCGGTTATGGCTATTATGTCCTTGCAAATCCTGAAGTTTGAAATCAGCATTGCAGTGTAGCCGGTGTGGGTGGCGACAACTATCTTGTCTACGTCGGCAGTCTCAATGATTGAAGTTACAGCCTTGGATATCGCAAGAGAGACTTTGTCATGGGATTTTTCGTCAAGCGGCCTAATGGGGTGGTGGGTTTCAACCTCCAAAGCAATCTCAGCCATTGCCTTGACAGACGCAATAGGGTATTTTCCAACTGCCGACTCAGCAGACAGCATCACGCAGTCTGCACCATCAAGTATCGCATTGGCAACATCAGATGTCTCAGCCCGGGTAGGCTCTGGATTCTCCACCATGGACTGCATCATCTCAGTCGCAACAATGGATATCTTACCCATGCTGTTGCACCGCGTGATTATGTCCTTCTGTACCAATGGAATCTCCTGAAACGGTATCTCGATACCCAAGTCACCGCGGGCTATCATGACGCCGTCGCATACGCCGATTATGTCGTCGATGTTTTGTATCCCCTGCCTGTTTTCTATCTTAGCAATGACTCCAACACTGCTTCCTCTGAGACGCCTTTTAAGTTCCAAAACATCCTTGATATCTCGTGTAAACGACAATGCCACATAGTCGACATCAAGCCGTTTGCATAGTTTAATGACGTCTTTGTCATGGCTTGATAGGGCGGGTATATCCAGTTTATTGTCGGGTATGTTGACTCCCAATCCGTTTCTGAAACAACAGTGTGAATAAAGCTTCAGCTTTATCTTACCCTTTGATTTTGCAATGATTTTCGACTTCACCTTGCCCTTGTCCAGGAGTATAATGTCGCCGACGTGTATTTGGGAGTAGATACTGCGGTTGAAAGAGACCTTGTCAGAAGGCTTAAAGCCTACAGAAACAATGTCGCCCTTCTGAGCCATAAATGATGTCTCGCATTTCATCCTGACTTCCGGACCTTTCAAGTCTACGACAACAGGTATGCGGGCTACAGACCATACAGTCTTTATTTTTCTCTCATATTCCTTCAAAGAACCATAGGCTGTGTTTATGCGAAATGCATTCATACCGGCCTTCACCATCTTAGACAACACCCTTTTGCCTTCAGATGCAGGGCCGATTGTGCAGAGAATCTTCGTCTTCTTAAACATAATATGGATGAGAAGACAATGAATAAATAATAGATTCAGTCTACACAGGATAGTATCCTATCTACACCGTCTATTTTATCAAGTACCTCCAACGTTCCCTGAGGCAGCAGTTTTACATGGTCTTTCTTTGATGCCATTCTCTTCCGAACCTCAGTCGCAGAATAAAGTTTGCGGTTAAAAAAAGGGATTTCTTCAACCCTAAAGCCTGCCTTTTCAAATATTTCTTTTTCATTTGCGCTGTTGGTGTAGAAGACGTCAAAGCATATGTTTTTCGCAATCCAAGAAATCCATTCGCCATTATCTCCAAAGTCTGGAATTTCGTGGAAAGAGTAAGGAACTTCCAAGTGTATAGATTTTATTATCATCTCCTCCCTCTCCCTCGCAGTAAAGGGGTTATCTGAGGTGTCTTGTTTGTTGCAGCTCCCAACACCTATTATAAGATGGTCGCATTTTGAGGCGACGTACTCCACCATCTTCAGGTGCCCTATGTGAAACGGCTGAAACCTACCCAAAACCATGGCACGCATGTTAAATTATCCGTGTTCTAATAAATTAGTCTATGATTGTGGGACAGGTAATCGGCTCAACAACTCTTCGAAGCTTTCGCTTCGTCATAAAGCAGGGAATGGAGGGAAAAGTAAAGAGGGACGAGTTCGTGACAGTAGAGGAGTCGGTTTCAGGCAACAAAATACTGGGGGTAATTAAAGAGATTATAATCACAAACGAACTGCTTCCCGAGGAGTTCGGAAGAGACCTGAGACTCTCAGACATAATACTAAATGAGGGGGAATACCCGGCGCCGGTTGTCAAGATACTGGGGGTGTATTCAAACAAAGGCTTTGAGATGCCGCGGCATGGGATAACACCCGGTTCAAACGTCGAACTAGCATCAGATAAGATGCTGGATGAAATACTGTCGCAGGATCCTGCGAAATCAGCACATGTGGGTTCACTATCGACAAGAGAGAGCGTGGAGGTAAACCTAGACATCAATGAGATGGTATCGCGGCACTGCGCGGTGCTTGCTATGACTGGAGCAGGGAAAAGCTACTCCGTAGGGGTGCTCATAGAGGAGATAATGAAAAAAGGGGGTTCCGCCGTGGTATACGACATGCACGGGGAATTCAAGAGGATGCAAGTTGAAGGGTCAAAAACAGTCATATACGACGTAGTTGGAGAGGACAAAATCAAAGTAGACATATCTTCACTGACTACTGTGGACTTGATTAACCTCATGCCAGACCTAACCCCAACACAAGCAGACCTGATGGATGAAGTCTTTTCCCTAGCTAATCGGTTCTTCGACAAATACGACCTCCAAAACATCTACCAAGTGCTCGAGTCCATATATGAAATACAAAAAAACGACAAAAAAAATGTGAATGAAGTATTCCCCTCAGACACACTCAAGAGCATATCGAAGAAGATAGGCGTTTCAACCGTTGGAGCGCTTATGAGAAGGATTAAGCGGCTGGAGAGAATGGGGGTTTTCACAGCTGAAGGAACGTCATTTTCAGAGTTGGTCTGTAAAAACCAGCTGTCAATAATAGACCTCTCAGACGCAGACGAGCGGGTGTCCCAAACAATAGTTTCAGCTATTTCAAGGGGCATATTCGAGGGCAGAAAAAAATACGTCAGAGAAAAGGAAGGCATATCAACGCCGACATTACTAATAGTCGAGGAAGCACACAATTTCATACCCCGTTCAGACGAGGGATACTATAACCCTGCAAAAAAGATAATAAGAAAAATAGCCCGGGAAGGGAGGAAATTCGGGGTTGGACTCTGCATTGTATCGCAGCGACCGAACAAACTCGACGCCGACGTACTGTCACAGTGCAACACCCAGTTAATCATGAAGATAGTAAACCCAGCAGACCAGGAATACATAAGACAGTCTGTGGAGACGGTGACAGAAGACATCGTCCGCGACCTCCCAGGACTCGGCAGAGGCGAAGCCATAGTGACAGGCTCCGCAGTCACGCTTCCAGTCCCAGTAAAAATAAGAAAACGCAGGACTCAAGTCAGCGGAGAAGACATAGACATAGTCGGAGAATGGAAAAAATAGCTATCTCATACTTCTGGCTTTTTTTATCAGCCTGTTTCTTGCCTGTTGGACTGCGTTATAGTATGCGTCATGGTCTGTGAAGTCCACATCCGTGCCCTTAACAACCTCGTATGAACCAGGAGGTAGATATTTTGTGTGTAGGTGGACTACGGCATGGTCTCCTTCTCCCTGCTGCCTTATCACATTAAGGGAGTTCATTGAGCCCCCAAGGTCCTCAGAGAATGCAAGGTCAGTTGAGAAGACCACGACCGCCTTTGACTTCGGGGGAACAGGCACCAGAGGCCATGCCCTGACATCCTCGCCTGAAACGGCATTAAGTGGTTCAAATTGCGAGCATTTAACAGACCCGTCTGGACTGGTCTTCCAGGCTAATGCACTCAAGCTTGTACCGTGGAAAAGCACCTCAGGCAAAACATACTCGCGCTCAATCTGAAAGCCTTCACCGTCATCCACTGTCTCTTTGAAAACCAGGGATTTCTGAGGTATTGCCTCAACCTGCGACTCTGACCTAAAAGACTTTATCCGAGGATACTGAAACCCGTCATTTTGTCTTTTATGCCAGGATGGACTCTCTTTTGAGGGCATAATATGAATTGAACAGGACAGGATTATATATTATAAGTTTGTTCATATTGTATTCTTAGGTGAGTGTATGCCTATTGATACATTAAGGGATAAGATAGATCGGGTTGATGCAAGGATTGTCAGGCTTTTGGAAGAGCGAGTCGGCTTAGCAAAAAAGATAGGTGCTGCAAAAAGGAAAAAGGGACTAAACATAGAAAACCCTGAAAGAGAAGCAGATGTGTTAAGGAATGTCGCGCGAGACACTAAACTAAACAAGAAATTCGTGAAAAGTGTATTTGAGGAAATCATAAAATACTGCAGAGACAATGAGTGAAAAAATAGCTGTCTTAGGGCCTAAGGGGACTTTCAGCGAAAAGGCTGCAAAGATAATGTATCCGCAGACAGAGCTAATGTATCTCGAAGACGTCGATGAAGTTTTTAGGAAAGTCGATGAGGAAGGCATAATAGGTGTCGCAGCCTATGAAAACTCGCTTGAAGGATCTGTGGGGGCGACACTCGAATGCCTTGAAAAATACGACCTATACGTAGTGGGCAGCACGACAATAAACATCGACTTGTACCTTATGGCCCCGAGCGGAGTTGGCAAAGACGCTGTAAAGGTGATAATGTCCCACAGCCACGCATTGGCACAGTGTAAGAAAAACATCAAACAAAAATACCCGAATGCCTCGACCCAGGCAGTATCCAGTACCTCAGAGGCTATGAAGGAGGTCAAAAAGAGGAATGATGCTGGGGCCCTCGGGCTTTTGGATGCTGGAAAAAGATACGGTTTAAAAATACTTGAGGAGCATATGCAAGACGAAAACTCGCAGACAAAATTCATATCAATATCAAAAAACAAGGCAGATGGAGCCAAGACCTCAGTAATATTTGCTGTAAAAGACGAACCAGGAGCGCTTTATTCCATAGTCAAGGAATTCGCAATCCAAAGCCTAAACATGACAAAAATAGAGTCGCGGCCTTCCAGGAAAAAACTCGGAGAATACAAGTTCTTCGTAGATTACCAAAACAACGGCATGAGGGAGGAGGACATTGTAAAATTCCACGACAAAATAAAAGCAAAAACAACATACTTCAAAAACCTAGGAAGCTACTAGTAACTGCGAAAAAAATGGGTTATTTAGGAATCTGCTGGAGCGTCAAATGTGAGGCTTATGGAATTTAAAAAAAATAAAAAAAAAGCATGGAATGTTAAGAAACCTAATTTTTTCATTGTAGGTCAACCGCGTTGCGGAACTACAGCAATTTATCTTTCTTTGAAAGCCCACCCACAGATTTACATGCCTGAGATTAAGGAGCCAAGTTTTTTTTCAAAAGACCTGAATGCCAAATCAATGAGCAATACCCTTGCATTCGTCAAAAGTTATGACGGTTACCTGCAGCTTTTTGAAAACGTGAAGGACGAGATCGTTATTGGTGAGGCCTCAACCAACTATCTGTACTCGAAAGTGGCTGCTAAAGAGATTTACAAATTCAATCATGCCGCTAAAATAATCATTATCTTAAGGGAGCCCATTGATTTTCTCTCTTCATACTGCCAGTTCGTCAAATGTAGTGTCCTTGAAAAAAACCCCGATGTATTGGAATATATTAAGTGTCTTGAGGATGCATTGAATGTTGAGGAACCCCGGAAAAAAACAGACAAACGCCATAAAACTAAACTGTTGCCCTATTATGAAATAATAAAGTATGCAGAGCAGATCAAAAGATACTACAAATACTTTCCAAAAGACCAGGTTAAAATAATCATCTACGATGATTTTAGAGAAGACAACAAAAAGATTCTTGGGGAGATATTATCTTTTTTAGGTGCTGATACACACTACCCCATTAATGTTCCTAAAGCCAATACTTCAAAAACTGTAAGAGATACGAACATATCTGCATTCTTTAAATTTTTTTTCAAAACTTTCATTTCAAGAGTTTATTCTAGCAGAGAACTGTATTTTTTTCTGAAAAAACTTCGTTTAAATAGTGTATATCGCCTTTTGTTCAATAATGTGTATTTAAAAAATAATCCCGACAAACGGATAGATGAGAGCCTCAGGTTGAAACTGATGAAAAAATACAAAACAGAGGTTGTTAAAGCCAGTGAATTAATCGGCATTAATCTGGTTAAAAAATGGGGATATGACGTCGTCTAATATTTTTATAGATTCCTAAGTCGTTTGTATAGGGTTACTAGCAGACATGCTATAGCGTAGTTTATGAGAAAAGGCAGTATGTAATCCATGGAAAAATGCAGGATTTGCTCGTTTTTTGAAAAGATAGGATATGATGAAACAGCACCTGAAAAATATGAATAAATGTAGAACCCAACCAGTAATATCAAAGGGACTGGTTCGAAAAGAAGGCCATACCATATGCCTTTTTCAAAAGGTAATGCTCTCGTATAATGGACAGTATAGGTGATATACGGCAGTAATAGAGCCAAATATATCTTCCATTTTGTTGGCCTGAGGAAGCCTTCACATATAGTCCCTGAAACATCAGTTAACAGTTTATTTTTCTGTCGCTCTCTCATCTGGATATAACAGGAATAACTTCATTATAATAGTATATGCATGTCACGCACCCCCTTGTGAGAAAGGACGCTCTTGAGTTGAGAGGATATCAGGAAAAGATAATATCTGCTGCAATAGAAGCCAACACCCTGGTTGTCCTGCCTACTGGCCTGGGCAAAACAGTAATTGCCGCGATGGTGGCAGCCCACAGACTACAGACATGCCCTGAAAGCAGGGTGCTATTTCTAGCCCCAACAAAGCCGCTTGCAGTCCAACACATGAAGAGCTTTATGAAATTCTTGACTATAGAGAACATGTGCGTATTGACGGGGGCAGAACCTGTGAAAAAAAGGAGAGGCAAATGGGAGGAGTCAAAGGTGATATTTGCAACACCCCAGACTATAGAAAATGACATGCTACGCGGACTAGACATCTCTGACGTCTCACTTGTCATATTCGACGAAGCCCACAGGACAACAGGAGACTACAGCTACGTCTCAATAGCCAAAGACTACATGAGACATGCAAAAAACCAGTTAATACTTGCTCTAACAGCAAGCCCCTCATCTGAGAAGGAAAAGGTAAAGGAAATCTGCACAAAAATGGGCATAAAAAATGTCGAAGCCAAGACAGACAGGGATGAAGATGTCAGACAATACACTCAGGATGTCAAGGTTACATGGGTGAAATACGACCTCCCAGGGGAATTCTCAGAGATACATGCAAACCTGAAGGAAATGTATAAGAAACAGCTCGTAAGCCTCAAAGAATACGGCTTTCTGGACTCCGCAGACCCTAGGAAAATGAGCAAGACCAAGCTGCTCATGCTTCAAACACAAGTTAGGGCGCATCTGACATCAGGTGGCGTAGCCTTTGCCGCAGCCTCAAGGATAGCCTCAGCCATAAAAATCAACCACGCAATAGAGCTTTTGGAAACACAGGGCATCAAGGCCTTGGATGAATATCTCACAAGGCTGAAAGCCCAGAATACCAAGTCAGTAAAAATGCTATACAACGACCCAAACATGACGGCTGCCGTGGAACAAACAAAAAAACTAAGATATGCGGGATTCGAACATCCGAAAATCAACGGCCTCAAAGACATACTCTCAAAACATCGTGGGGAAAAAATACTTATTTTCACACAATACCGGGATTCCGTGGACTCTATAATAGAGAAGCTAAACAACGAGGGCTTCCTAGCCCATGAGTTCATAGGTCAGGCACGCAAAGGCGCGAATTCAGGAATGACGCAGAAAAAACAGATTGAAATACTGGAGAAATTCAGGGATGGAAAATACGATGCCTTGGTCGCGACATCAGTCGCTGAGGAGGGACTCGACATACCCAAGGTGGAGGTCGTGATATTTTACGAACCAATACCATCTGAAATAAGGACCATACAACGCAGGGGCAGGACTGGACGACAAGCCGCAGGCAGAGTATACGTCCTGATGGCAAAGGGGACGAGAGATGAAGCATATTACTGGAGCTCATACTACAAGGAAAAAAAGATGAGAGACATAGTCGATAAGATGGGAGACGACGTAATTGCCGAAGAGACACAGCAAAGCCTCACAACATATGCTGTGGAGACAGAGCATGTTAAGGTTCTGGTCGACAACAGGGAAAGAAACACAAAGATACTGTCCACACTCAAGGAAAACTGTGACGTTGAGCTGGCACACCTTCCAGTCGGCGACTATCTAGCATCAGACCGCGTATGCATAGAGCGCAAGACAACAGAGGATTTCCTACAATCACTGATTGACAAAAGGCTCATGGAACAGATGACAGAGATGAAACGTAACTTCGAAATACCAATCCTGATTATTGAGGGGAACAACGACATATACAGCCTCCGAAACATACACGCAAACGCAATAAGGGGTGCGATATCCTCTATAGCACTGGATTTCGGCGTTAGAATAATACCTGCAAGAGATGAGGAAGACACAGCAAACTACATTATCTCACTGGCTAAACGGGAACAACTGGAAAACGCCCGTCCAATAGCCCTGCGCGGCGACAAAAAACCAGAGCTCATGCATGAAAAGCAGCGCTTTGTAATAGAGTCACTACCAAATGTCTCCGCAGTACTTGCCCAGAGACTACTCACAAAATTCGGCTCGGTAGAAAATGTCGTATGCGCCACAGAGGATGAACTGACACAGGTTGAAGGAATAGGTAAAAAGAAGGCAACGCAAATAAGGCAAGTGATAGAAGCTAAATACAAGCTGTGAGTTTCTTAAGTGATAAAATCTAAAGTAGTACTGATAAAGTAATGGTTGATGACGTAAAAGTTTGGAGAAGCCTACATGCAAGGGAGAAGGCTAGAAGACTGACGCTTGATGAACTCATAAAATTCGTAGAGGATGCTGGAGACAGGCAAAAGACAATAAAAACCTTTTTAAAGCTGATAGTGTACA
>JAHIYG010000227.1 GCA_018815265.1 Candidatus Altarchaeota archaeon
ATCTTTCCAAAAAATATTCTTCTGACTGGACATAATCTCTTTCATCACCTGTCAACCGAGGGTCAATGTAGGTTGAAATGTATAGCTTGGCAAAAAAAGAAAGCAATAAAAAGATAAGTATGAAAAACACTTTTTTCTTAGATATATTTTTCTTAGACGCATTTGTCTTTCTAGCTGAAAACGGAGATATTTTCATGTAATCCATAATTTAAAATCAATATTATGGATGGACACATATAAGAATGTTATTATACCACTAATCAATCTGGTGGGACATAGTAGATGACAGGATAGTTTTGTGTTGTGGAGGTGGGATTATCTGGGTTGATATTGACTATTTTTTTCAAAAGAATCCATTCTTTGGGAATATCCTTGCGCCAACTTGGTAAATTAGCCAAATATCTTTTGTCACGGACAGTTTTGGTGGTAAGGTTAACAACAACATATGAGTCCTTCAGAACCTTAGGATTATTAACATAGTCAATATTGCGTATATCATAGCGTTCATTTTTTAGAAAAACTCGCAGGATATTAAATGAATCTGAAACATACAGCGTTTTTTGTGGTTTATCATATAAAAACTCAGCTATGGATTTGAGGTCACATTCTCTCAGCACAACATTTCCCCTATACCCACACCGAAACCCTGCTACTTCCGTTTCCAACACAGATAAATTGGTTATGATGAGAGACATCATTACTAAAAACCAGAATATGCGCGATACATTATTTTTTTTGGTTAGTTGAATCCATAAAAAACGCGATATGATTAAAACTGCGGGAATGGTCAGTATAGCTAAATACCTGGCACGTTTAGCCATTAAGATGTATTCTGTTAGACTCATACTTCCAGCATCTAGATACAAATATACCGCCGCAAGCCAAACGGCGACAAAATGTATGTTTTCGTCTTTTTTTAGGAGAAAATACGCCAGAGATAAAATAACCAGCCAACAGGAGTATCCATAATAAAATGGTTTAGCAAGTTGATTAAGAAGGATAAGGGGATAAAATGAGAAAACATCTTCGGAACCGCTTCTTCCATAGTTTGCATTACTTTTTCCGAAATAACGGACTAAACTCTTTAGTCTGAAAAACCCATCACCACTTAAATAATCGTATATTAGGTACTCGATTAGGAAGACAATACAAAACCCTATGAAGAGGTATAAATAGCAGTATTTAATCTTCCTGGATTTGATAAGGTCCTTAAGGATATAAATCAAAAAATAAATCCCCAATATTAATGCGATTTCCCGTATCATGTAGGATATCCCGACAAAAACGCCACACAATACTAAGTAAATGGGTCGGGTGTATCCCCTAGCATATTTTAAGAAGAAAAACACGCTTAAAGCCATGAAACATGACAGTGGTACTTCAGTCATCACCTGAGTCGAATACAAGACGTCTATTGGATAAACTGCTAGCAGAAAAGAAGCCAGCAGTCCTGTCTCTGGGTTAAACAACAGTTTACCCAAGAAAAAGGTTGTCAGAACCGCTGTGACAGAGCATATAAACGTGAACAAAACAACAGACCATTCAGAAAAACCAAATAACTTTATAGAAAGTGCGATGGGAAATATGAAGAACAATCGATTATGGGGGGGATAGTCGCCCTTCACTTTGTAGGTTCCGTCTAAAACTGATTGGGCATAGCCCACATAACTTGGAGCATCAGAAAAATGCAATCCAATGAAATAGTATAATCTAACAATTATTGAGAAAATTAGTATTCCAATCAACAGTAGACAAATCTTATTTGGAGATTTTCTCTGAATAGGCGGGGATTTTTTCTGAACATTTGAACGATTAGGCTCTGTTGATTTTTTCGTGGTTGGGGGGTGAGTACGTCTTTTTGGCTTTTTCATTTATTATCAAATACATAAATCAGCAAGGTTTATAACTTGTCCTAGCAAGAGGTTCTGAGATAACTTTGGAAAACCCGAGTAGGGTTGCTTTTTCTGCATATTCTTCAAATTTTTCAGGTGTAATGTATCCTTTGGCAGGGACTTGTTTTTTTGTTGGCTGGAGGTATTGCCCTAGTACAAGGGAATCACAGTCTACTTCCCTGAGGTCGTTCATTGCAGTGATTATTTCCTCTTCGGTTTCGCCTAAACCGAGCATTATCGAGGATTTGGTTTTTAGTTGGGGGCTTATTTTTTTCGCTTCTTCAAGGACTTGCAGGCTTCTCCTATATGATGCCTTCCTGTCTCTCAGGTTTTGTAGTCTTTCCACGACTTCGATGTTGTGGGCTAAAACATCGGGTTTGGCGTCTAGGACAGTCTTGAGCTCCTCTTCCAGGTAGTCTGGTATCAATGCCTCCACACCTGCGCCTGTTTGCTTTATTGCATGTATGCATTTTGCATAGTGTTTTGCTCCATTGTCTGGCAGGTCGTCGCGGTCAACGGAGGTGAGTACAACATATTTTAGATTTAATTCTGCCACTGCCTTTCCGAGGTTTGCAGGTTCATTTTCGTCTATTGCCTCGCCTTTCTCTGCTGTTTTTACTGCGCAGAAGCTGCAGTTCCTGGTGCAGACATGCCCCAGTATCATGAATGTCGCAGTGCCCGACCCCCAGCATTCGCTTTTGTTGGGGCAGCGGGCGCCCTCACAGACAGTATATATATTATATCTCTTCAGTGTCTGGGTGACTTTAGTGAAGTCTTTGTCTATTGTTAGTTTGGTTTTGAGCCATTCTGGTTTTCGCTCCATTTTAGAGAAGATATTTATTCAGATGTATTTATGCCTGTTTTTCCCAGGTTCTTATGTTAGGTATGGCCCAAAAAAAAGTAGGTGGCAGCCAAGCAAATGAGCCTAGACCACAGCAGCTTGAGCTTTTCCCGGATTTATTTCCTGCATCGCAGCCACAGCCAGAACCTCCAAAGCAGAAGGTTGAGCCACCCAAGTGGATTAAAACAGGTGGTGCGGAATCGGGGGGAGTGCTTGCTAGATACGCCTATGGGGGGGAGACATATGTTGCAAGACAGGTTTCTGGAACAGGCATACTCAATATACAGTTGGCTAAGGTTGATGCAGAGAAAGAAACCACAGTTGCTGATGGGGCATTGTATGCAGTAGAAAAGTCTGAGGCTAGTTTTCTTGGAATAAAAGGGAGAGAGGGGGCAAAATGTGCGACTATCGGGTTTTATGAAAAAACAGGTGCTGAGGGACCTGGAGGAAATAGATTATTAAATGAGGTTGTGGGTTTGGTTTTGGAGAATGTTCCTAAGGGCATAGGCAAGGTCTTTGCATCTTTTGCGAGAGACAACCCCTATGGACCATTGGACGCTGAAGACAGCCAAAAACAGGGTATTTTAGAAGGTAGTTTCGGTTTTGGCACGCACCTAAGCACGTCAACACATATTGTGTTATCAAAGGATATTAAGAGAAAATAGGTTCATCGTGTCATGTTCCATGTGAGGGAGGGTTTTCTGGCTGCCAAGGTGTCGTCTAGTTTTTTCACTGGAGTGTTGTGCGGCGCTGACTTGACAATATCCGGCGTTTCATTGCATTCGGTTGCAATCTTTTTCATTGCTTCAATAAATTCATCCAATGTCGTTTTGGATTCTGTTTCCGTGGGCTCTATCATGATTGCTTCCTCGACAATCATGGGGAAATAGATTGTCGGCGCATGGACGCCGTAGTCAAGAAGCCTTTTTGCAATGTTTAGTGTGTGTACTCCATTCATATGAGCCTGTCGCCTGCCAGATAGCACGAATTCGTGCATGCAGACCCTGTCAAATGGCAGGTCAAAAAATTCCTTCAGTTTTTCTTTGAGGTAGTTTGCGTTAAGCACAGCCTGCTCGGAGACATCCTCCAAACCCTGCGCTCCAAGGGCGAGGATATAGGCGTATGCGCGCAGTATTACCCCGAAACTGCCGTAGAAAGCCCTGACTTGACCTATTGAGTGGGGGAGGTTGTAGTCGAGACTATATTTTTCCCCGTTCTTGGAGACTATAGGGGAGGGTAGGTAGTCTCTCAGGTGTTTTTTCACACCAACCGGGCCAGACCCCGGGCCACCACCTCCGTGGGGTGTTGAGAATGTCTTGTGCAGGTTGATGTGGACTATGTCATATCCCATGTCTCCTGGCCTTGCCTTTCCGACTATTGCGTTCATGTTCGCGCCGTCGTAGTAGACGAGACCACCCTTTCCGTGGACAATCTTCGTTATCTCGCAGATGTTCTTGTCGAAGAGGCCTAGTGTGTTTGGGTTTGTGAGCATAAGGCATGCAACATCTTCTGACATCGCAGCCTTCAGCTCACCCAAGTCGACGTCTCCCTCTTCATCGGATTTTATGACTGCGACTTCGTAGCCGCAGTATCCTGCAGTTGCGGGGTTTGTACCGTGGGATGAGTCTGGGACTATGATTTTCTTCCGCTCTTCACCCCTGTCTTTATAGTATGCCTTCACAATCATGATGCCTGTGAGTTCCCCGTGCGCTCCGGCACTCGGCTGCAGCGTGAACGCATCCATCCCAGTGATTTCAGCTAGCATCTCCTGCAGTTCATACATCACCTCCAATGAGCCCTGACAGTTGTCCTGCGGGGAAAGGGGATGAGAGGATGTGAATCCTTCCATCCTTGCGATGTCCTCGTTTATTTTTGGGTTGTATTTCATAGTGCACGAACCCAATGGGTAAAATCCGGTGTCGACGCCGTAGTTCAGTCTAGAAAGGGCTGTGTAGTGCCTAACAACGTCTGTTTCAGACAGCTCCGGCAAAAACATGTTTTTTCGAAGAAACCGTTGTGGAATATTTTCTTGCGTGTCAACAGTTTGTTGCGGAGGCATTACTCCGGTTCGGCCGGGCGTTGACTTTTCCTTTAGCGTTTTCATTTGAGCGCCTCCACTAAAGTGTCGAGTTCGTCCTTTGTATGTAGTTCTGTTGAGGCAAAAAGCATGCAGCCGCCAAGATTTACGCGGTCTTTTGAGACGTCGTATCCAGGCTCAAACCCCGCCTTTATTATCTTGTCATATGTTCCCTTTGGGCATTTCAGCAGGAACTCGTTGTAGAAGGGTTTGTCGAAGACTCGCTCAAAGCCGTCTATTTCAGAGATTTTTTCACACAAGTATACTGCATTTTTGTGCGAGTTTAATGCCGTATTTCTGAAGCCTTTTGGGCCAATAAGCGCGAGATATGCTGTTGCAGCGATTGCGCACAGGCTCTGTGAGGTGCATATGTTTGATGTTGCCTTTTCCCGCCGGATATGCTGTTCCCTTGCCTGCAGAGTCAGTGCATATGCTCTTTTTCCGTCTGAGTCTACTGTCTCGCCGACTAGTCTGCCAGGCATCTGCCGGACGTATTCCATTTTTGTTGCTAGAAATCCGAATGCCGGCCCACCAAACGAAACCGGATTGCCCAGAGCTTGTCCCTCACCACATGTTATGTCTGCATGGGCGGGTTCAATCAAGCCAAGTGATGTTGCCTCTGTGGTGCATGCTATTGACACAGCACCCTTCTTCTTTGCCATTTCAAATATTGTGTCTGATTCCTCAATGACTCCGAAGAAATTTGGCGTCTGCACGACAACAGCAGCAGTCTTATCTGACGCCATAATGTTTTCTGATGTTCCATCCTCTGAGCCCACAATAGACAGTTTCAAATCTCCTGCGTTGCAGTATGTCTTAAGCACCCTAAGGTAATGGGGATGCAATGTTTCTGAAACCAGTATCTCATCCCTTTTCGTTATCCGGTGCGCCATCACGCATGCTTCAGCCAGTGCTGTAGACCCATCATACATGGAGGCATTAGACACTTCCTGCCCAGTCAACTCGCAGATAGTAGACTGGTATTCGAACAGCGCCTGCAATACACCCTGGCTTACCTCTGCCTGATATGGGGTGTATGCAGTGTAGAATTCGCTCCGCAAAGTGATGTGATTCACAGCCGATGGAATGTAGTGCCTGTAGTATCCTGCCCCCAGGAAGGATGTTTTTATCTTGTTTTGCGACGCAACTGATTTTATATGCGATGCTAGCTCCTGCTCGCTCATCCCATTGCCAATTTTTAGGCTGTTGCATAAAAGCACTTCTTCCGGTAGGTCAGAGTATAGATCATCTGTTTCTTTCAAACCAAGAAACTCAAGCATCTGGTGTCTTTCGTCCTGAGAGGATGGAGTGTATCGCATGTTAGTCTTTTCCGGCAAGTTTCTTGTAGTCGTCTGCAGACATCATTGCAGACAATTCAGTTTGGTCTTTCATTTTTATCTTAAACATCCATGAGCCATATGGGTCTTTATTCACCTTTTCGGGTGCAGCCTCCAACTCAGAGTTGACTTCAACTACTTCCCCCGATACTGGGGCGAAAACATCAGATACTGACTTTACAGATTCGACGACTGCAATGCCCTTTCCCTTCTGGGCTTGGACGCCTGCTTTGGGCATTTCAACAAAGACTATGTCCCCTAAGGCGTCTTGGGCATAGTCTGTTATTCCAACGACTGCAACTTCACCTACAACCTTGACCCATTCATGGTCTTTCGTATACTTTAAATCAGCTGGATAATCCACTTCAACCACCAAGAGATATATCAATAGCCAGTGGATTCACCCGAGTTTTGCTCAGTTGTGAAGCCGCGGGTTTGATATGCTAGTAACCGCCATATTCCTCAGGGACTAATCTGTCTCCTGAAGTTGTGCGGTTACTCCGCATATGTAATTGAAATCATCAAATAAAAACTAGTTATGGGGCAGGGTTTATTTTGCTTGGTGCAATGTTTATATACTGTGGACAAGGATGAATCCAACTATACTCCGTGGCTTATTAGGGGGGCAATAGGGAGTTTTTCTCGTATGTCGTCAAGTACCTCGACGAAGTAAGCGACCAAGTCAACATTCTGTCCGATGATGTCGATTGCCTGATTGACTCTGATTTTTCAGGGTGCGGAAAGTTTTATAACCTCCTGAACCAGAGGGGGAGGGATTCTGTAAAGGACAGGAAACAACTGATTCGCACATTAAATGAGTCAAACATTACCCCTGACCACCGCGGATATATTGCAAAGCTTATTTTCAATATCTGACATTTCAGGATACATTGACTCCGCTTCTGCGCGGATAAACCTGAGGCCTGTGCCTTTGAAGCCTGAAGTTGGGGGGGCATAGTCAAAATCAGGGATAACACATTGAGGATGATGGGGCTTTGGGGGATGCAGTCCTGCTGTTAAACGAAAATCTGGAGGATGTCATAGAAAAAACTACTGAGGCCTCATCGGTAGATGAGGAGATAGACTAGATTAGAAGGGGCATTTTGAAGATTGTGGTGAACGACGATTCCATAGCTGACCTGAAGGATTTGCATGTGTTGGTTGAGATAGTAGGAAGCCTTGAGACCGTATCTGACAAGGTTGAGGTAGCCACTAACCAGGTTGAGATAATAGCGATGACGCATCTCCTATGAAATATGAAAGTTACTAAAGTCGATGTTTAGGTATGAGGAGATAAAAGAGCTAATAGA
>JAHIYG010000228.1 GCA_018815265.1 Candidatus Altarchaeota archaeon
AGTTTAACAATGACTTTTCTGCCTTCCCCCTCAATCACTATCTTTTCTTCCCTCAGGAGCCAACCAAGGGCATAATCAAAGCATTTGTGGTTAACTGATTTTTTCAGTTGAGTGATACCACTTGATTTGTCCTCCAGCCCCTCAAGTATGGAAAAAACCTTTCCTGCAGCAAAGCCAGTATCTGCCCAGTAATCCATGATGCATTATTCTGCTTCTGCCTTTATAAGCTTGTCTACTCTTGAAATACATAGCTTTTATATACAAGCTAACCTATAACTTATTCCACTTTTTTGGTGATATGAAGATGAGTCAAACACCTGTTATTATTTTGCCGGAGGGGGCATTGAGGACGACTGGAAGGGATGCGCAAAGAAGCAATATTATGGCTGCAAAGGCCGTTGCAGAGGCTGTTAGGACGACACTCGGTCCGCGAGGAATGGATAAGATGCTTGTGGACGACCTAGGCGACATTGTGATTACAAACGACGGTGCCACAATCGTTGAGGAGATGAATGTCGAGCATCCGGCAGCCAAGATGGTGATTGAGGTTGCAAAGACGCAAGACGACGAAGTAGGCGATGGAACAACCACTGCAGTGGTGTTGACGGGCGAGTTCTTGGCTAAGGCTGAAGGTCTTCTGGATCAGGGCATACATCCGACGGTCATATCAAGGGGTTACAGGATGGCTGCCAAAAAAGCCATTGAAATACTCAATTCAACAGCTAGAAAAATCAGTCTTTCTGACACCAAACTCCTTCAGGAGATTGCAGAAACCGCAATGACTGGCAAGGGTGCGGAGTCACATAAGGAACTTCTCTCAAATGTCTGCGTCAAGGCAATACAGCAAGTCGCTGAATCATCAGATGGCAGAGTCTCTGTTGACTTGGAAAATGTCCAAGTGCAGAAGAAGCAGGGAGGCATGACAACCGACTCTGAAATGATAGAAGGCTTGATAATCGACAAGGAAAGAGTCCACAGTGGCATGCCAAAGAAGGTTGAAGGCTGCAAAATAGCTCTTTTGGATGCTGCAATAGAGATTAAGGACACCGAAACAGACGCTGAAATATCAATTACCAGTCCTGAGCAGCTTCAGGCATTCGTTGCCCAGGAGGAGAACATGCTAAAAGAGATGGTAGACAAAGTAGCGGCAACTGGGGCAAACATCCTATTCTGCCAGAAAGGCATAGACGACTTGGCTCAGCATTTCCTGAACAAGGCTGGGATTTTCGCAGTCAGGCGTGTTAAAAAATCAGACATGGAAAAACTCGCCAAAGCAACAGGTGCTAGGGTGGTCACAAGCGTTAAAGAAATAGAAAAAGCAGACCTTGGATTCGCAAAAACCACAGAGGAAGTTAAGATTTCAGGCGATGAGATGATATTTGTGAGGGGATGCAAGAATCCCAAGGCAGTCAGCGTCCTCATCAGAGGAGGAACTGAACACGTCATTGACGAAGCTGAAAGGGCAATAAACGACGCATTAGGAGGTATTGCCGCGGCAGTCGAGGTGGGATACGTGGTTGCAGGAGGTGGGGCCCCTGAGACTGAAGTAGCCCAGAAACTCAGGAAATACGCTGACACAGTGGGTGGTCGGGAACAGCTTGCTGTCAACGCATTCGCAGACGCAATGGAGATAATACCTCGGACCCTGGCCGATTCGGCTGGAATGGATGCTATAGACACGCTTGTTAAGCTACGTGCCAAACACGAGGAAAAAGAAGGCAAAGAATATGGCGTATTGGTTGAAAAGGCCAAAATAGAAAACATGTGGAGTAAAGGAGTTATCGAGCCTTTGAAGATAAAGACTCAGGCAATACAGAGCGCATCTGAAGCTGCAGAGTTGATACTGCGGATAGACGATGTAATATCCACAAAATCCGCTAAAGGCGGAATGCCTCCGGGCGGGATGCCCCCCGGCGGGATGCCACCTGGCGGCATGGGCATGATGTAAAAACACAAATGGGTAAGCACATGCGCTTACCCACAATTTAATTTTCTATGCAGGATTCCTCTCCGTCAACACATTTCTCGTAGGACTGGCAGTAGTCTACAATGGTTGGTTTAGATAGTCTGGCTTTACATTTGGATTCTGGCTGGCCTGCGTCTGCGCAGTAATAGACTTCTGAGCTTTTTTCGACGTTCCCGTCGAAATTGCACCTGAATGTGGTCTTTGGTGCTGGGCAGTCCTCAGACTTCATGCATTCCCCAGTGGACAATGTCGACGTAGTGGTTGTCACTATCGTGGACGTGGTCGTGGATGATGTTGTCGAAGTTGTGGTTTCAGGCAATGTTGTTGTCATCAACACTGTAGTCGATGTTGTGGATGAAGTCGTCGTGGTTGTCGGATTTATCGCGTTTTTTATGGCGTCAAATATTGAATCAAATAGATTAAGTATCGAGTCCAGGAAACAGCAGCCTGTGTATGCGCTAACCGGGGTTGCAAGCAAAAACACCAATATGAAAGCCAAAATCCTCATTGCAGACAAATATATGTCTGTAGCATATATATCTTATAATTATGTTTTTTTCGGTTGTTCTGGTTGGATGCATTGTGGCGCTGGTTTTAGCCAGTCTGGAGGACCTGAAGACCGGAGAAATATCGGATTGGAAAAGCGTGGGTTTAGCAGGTTATGTGCTTTTTTTTGCATTACTCAACTCCGCGTATGTCGGCGATTACAGCATAATTTCGACTTCTATACTGTGGGGGCTTGCATATCTAATCCTCTCAATTCTGCTGTTCTACCTCGGTCAATGGGGAGGAGGCGACGTGAAGGTCATGGCTGCATTGGGTGCTTGCATGGGCTATTTTGAATCCACAGGCTTTCAATGGCCTGAGACTCGTTTTCTAGCGTATGGAATACACCCGCTGTTATCGCTAATAATCAATATGGGCTTCATATCAGTGCCATATGCGATGTTATACACTTTGCTTCTGGGTTTTAAGAAACCCAAGGTTTTCCACTCATATTTCTTGAAAATAGCGCAACCAGGCACTATACTTGTGTTGACTCTGACGCTTCTCCCATCGTTTGTCTCAGTTTATGCTGGGTTTTTGTCAATCTCCGCATTATATCTCATGCTGCCCCTGTTTTACATGGCTAGTGTCTACATGAAAACCGTGGAAAATGTCGTCTTAACAAAGAAGATTAAGGTGGCTAAACTTAAACCGTGGGATATACTGTCTAAGGACTTGCATGTAGGGGGGAAACTTATTGCGACAAGGAGGAACATCGAGGGCGTTACTCCCCAACAGGTTGCATTGATAAACAAACTAGCTAGGGAGGGAAAAATACCCAAGACCATAGACATAAGATGGGGTATAAAGTTCCTACCTGTTATTGCATTGAGTTTTCTGGCGGCACTTTTTATGGGTGATGCACTATCTATTTTCTTTAAGCTCTTTGCTTCAGTTCCATGAGGTAAAGCCCTGTTTCTTCATCGTATTTTCTTTCGACAGCCTCACTGAAGCATCTGACATATGCTTCAGCAGCAAATACACTCATTGAGTTGACATGTCCTCCAACAGCTGAACCGTTTTTTTTCGACAGGGTGGCGTGAGCATGGATGAATCTCTGCCCGTCTTTGAGAAATATATTGCCTGTGCAGTTTAGGATTTCACAGGCCTCATCTATGCTGTGCCTTTCATAGGTTCTTTTTACGTGGTCGTAGAATGCAAGCTCTGCTTTTTCACAGGCTCCAATGACAGAGAAAAAACCGGAATCTATCCCCCTCTCATCAGCTAGTTTTTTCAATTCATCAAGTATGTCCGCACCCTTTGCGAGGCGTGCCATGTATGACGTTGTCTCAGTCAAAGCAATCGACTTCATATTCCTACACTTTAGCTTTTACGACTATTTTATCTCCTACAGATAAAATCCTGTCCTTCTTTATGATTTCCCTCTTTGTGTGTATCTCCTTGAGTTCCAGATTTTCAATCACGGTCTTTTTCACCCTTCCAATTCTTGTGTTTTCGGTGTCGAAGACCTCCTTTCCATCAGTGTCCTTGGCTATTTTGTGTATGAGGTCTATCTCTGGTTTGAAGAAGTACTCTGTTAGTTGTATCCAGACAGCGAAGGATGCAAGCACTAATGCAGCTCTCAGGAGGAAACTTCCGAATCCAAAATCAACATTAACCATATAGTTTGCGACAGCCTCTAAAAGCAGGTATATCACAAGCAGTAGGGCTGATAAGATGAAGTATCTTCTAATCTGCACGAAAAGCTTCAGCTTCCAGTCATCTATAATCCTCGCCAATATGACTATGCCCAGGCCGGCAGCTATGAAATTTATTGCTGTGGAGTTCAGTATGAAAAGCCCAAGGGTGTTGAATGTGGTTTCATTGTCAACGAAGCTCATGCTACTTCTACCAAGCTCATGGTACGCGTATCCTCCCCCTACTGTGAAGCTCATCAGAGCCATGAGATAAAGTAGTGTGCTCACCCTCTCAATGGAAAGGGATTTAAGGAAGTCCCCACTTTTTTTGAAGAACTCCTCCTCCCATCCTATGCCTTTTATAACGAGATATGCTCCTATGACACCAAGTATCCAACTCAATGCTTGGATGCCACCTATTGCCAAGAGCATGAGTATGACCCCCGGCAGTCCGAATATCAGACGTGCAAGCTCAGGGTCTGCAGTCACCTCCTTTATGAAGTTTGCAAGCTTGAAATATGCCTTTTCAAGCTCTTTGCTCTGCCTGACGACAACCCTGTGGACTGTGTCAATTTTGACCCTTGACTGTATTATGGGTATTACCTGCTCGTCATCCATTCCGTCTGAGACGAAAATCACAGATGATGGTTTAATCTTTTTCACTACCTCATCGATTTGCTTGGCAATCTCGCGGTCGCTTATCAAACCTACGCTCTCATCCCCCGTCAGCGTTACTATCTCCAAATCAGACTCAAGCGCTATTTTCAGGGCTCCGTATAATGCGTTCACGTCAGTATCTGATGGGTCAGTCAGTGCCAAATCCTTGGCTGCCTCGAGATTTTTCTTTTTACCAATTATCGGCCCTTTGTATCTGGTCTTTCTTCCAAGGTCGTTGTCTCGGTCGATACATATTATCAGAGGTTTCACAATAACCTATTTTACTCTAAAGATAAAAAACCTATTTAATGCCTGATTAGTCTCCTAATGTTATTACTACATCACTTAACTCTATTTTTCCGTCTTCTTCCAGTTTTTTCAAATCCCCGAGGCATATAACTACTTCCTTCTTTTTCGTATGATGTTCTGACTCTAGTTTTTTTCCTACGGCACCCAGAACCTTCTGGGCTTCGCCTTTGTCAAAGAATATGCCACAACTGCATTCTTCGACTATGACCGAATGCAAGTCTGCTTTTCTCATGTGTTTTCCGCATTTTGGACATAGTCTCTTGCTTTCTCCTCTATAAATCAATTCATGCTCAGTTACCATGTTAGACGATGTTTTGCTGAGTTCGCCCCAGTCCATCCAGTATCCTTGGCATAGACTGCAGAAGTCAAAGACTATGCCCTCTATTTTTACCTCTAACATATCTGATGCGTCTTTAGGGCATTTCATGGAATTCACATTTGTTTAAGCCTTTCTGAAACAATCATGGACTTGACCTTTTCAAGTTTGTCCTTGAGCATCTCTCCCTTGTTGACTGGTTCGACTATCAGGCCTTGTTTCTGGTAGTCTTCTAGCTGTTTCGCTCGATACATCGGAGCACTTATTTTTATGTCCTCCTTCAGAGGGTTGCCTATTATGACGTCTATGTATGGGAGATTCGCCATGTTTTCGATGACATAACCTCCCATGTTTATCACCGTACCTGCTTCTATGACAATTTTTGGCATATTTTTTTACACCCCAAAATAATTCAAGACTAACGCCAAAAACCCAAGCACAGTAAGTGCTGAGGAAATTGGGTAAATCTGTTTGAATGTGAGGACTGGAGAGAAGGCTTTAAGCACTGCTGAAAGGCATGGCAGAACAAAAGCCAATGCAAGATGCGTTGCCAAAACCTCTGGGATGTCAAATGCTAAGGGAATGCCTAGATAAAGTGACACAAACATGGATGACAACACGAACATCAGAAGGCCCCTCATTTCATAAGATAGTGCCCTCCATTTTCCAGCATATTCCATATACGGTCCCTCGATGACGTCTACTTTAGGTTTAATGATGTCGAAGGGCCTGTTGTTTGAAACGATATTATATCCGAAAAAATACACAATCGCGCCCAACACACCAGATATCGTGTATATGACGGGGGTGTTTTCCAAGACGCTATTGACATCAAGTGAGTACGCGGACATGAAGGGGACTGCCAAGGCAAGGTAAAACGGGAATGAACCCAAAGTTATCATCTTCAGCGCTCTAACTGCGGCATGCTCTTCGAAAAAGCTCCTAATACCCTCCGGTTTCGCGCCGGAGATTGTGTCTGGGAAAGCCATTGACTTGCTCATCACAGACTGCGACAGTGACCCCATGAAAAGATAGGTGACTTCCTCAACCTTCAGAAGGCCAGCCAGACCAAGATATGTTGCGAAACCCATAACTCCAGCCCAAAAAGGCGTTGTCCACAAGAGCAGGAATGAAGTCGATGCGAATGCGAGGATAAGTGATAGGTGGTAGAGCCATGGACTTGGAGAATCTGGTTTGACTCCTTTTTTATATGTGAACTTCAGTATGCTCCAGAAACCAGGCGTCAAAATGGGGGGTCCATACCTCCGTTGGATTCTGGCTTGAATCTTCCTCTCAATGCCGGGGATGATGAATGCAATGAAATACGCAACCACCAGAACTAATAGAGATTCTATTAACATACTTTACCACCTTTTATTTCATACAGCCTTTCCTTTCCTGTTTTGCTGTCAACTATAATGGCTCTGTTTGAGCATGAAAGACATGGGTCACAGGATACTATGGTCAACAGGGCATCGGTTATCTGGTCTCCAATGCATGCCCTCTCCATGGCGGCTAGGTTCGGAGGCGTAGGAGTTCTGATTCTGTAGTTTCTGGCGTTGCCTTGAGCGTCAATCTTTAGTGCATGATACAGTTCCCCCCGCGGCGCCTCATTATATGCCTGTACATAATCGGTGTCAAACTTTAGCTTTGGTGTTTCATATGATGGTCCTGCAGGCAGGCGGTCAGCAATCTGTCTGATAATCTCCAAGCTTTCGAAGAGTTCAGCACCCCTCACCAAAATCCTGTCCTTGTTGTCCATATCACCCAACACAATGTACCTGAAGTCGAAGTCTTTGTACTCTGCCATACTCTGCCTTACGTCATTGTTTATCCCGCTTCCCCTGGCGGTGGGACCTACTGCATGAGTCTCTTCAGCGTCCTTTTTCGTCAGTATTCCTGTTCCTGTAAGCCTTGACATCACGAGAGGGTCTGTAATCACCCTTTC
>JAHIYG010000229.1 GCA_018815265.1 Candidatus Altarchaeota archaeon
CCTAATCTGCAAAACATACTTCAAAAACACAAAAACCGCATTAATTGGGCCAACAATACTATATCTCACCCCACGGATATTCGCCCACTCATTCTTCAACCTAAAAGACATACCCTACATGACAGCATACACAGCCGGCATATACTTCCTCCTAAGATACCTCAAAGACAAAAGCCGGAAAAACACAATCTACTTCGCAGTAGCAACGTCATTTGCCATAAACATGCGACTGCCAGGTGCGATGCTGGCAGCCACAGCCTTCACAGTCATAGGGTTAGATGCGGTAGCCAAACGCAAAATCCCACATCAAGACATTAAAAACCTCCCAACATACCTTACCACAACCCTCATATTGGTAATCTTGCTGTGGCCCTACCTATGGGAAGACACACTAACTAAACTGATTGAAATCACAAAGACATCAGCAAACTACAACTACGGATACCCAGTTGTATTCCTGGGAGAATACATCAAACCCTACAACCTCCCAGGGTACTACATCCCACTGTGGATTCTCATAACAACCCCCCCACTATACCTTGCAGGATTCGCTGCTGGAGTAATAATTTCAATACGCAAGTTTTCAAGAAAAACAGAAAGAACTGCTGAAAACATCCTCCCCTACATATGGGTTGGGATACCAGTCACAGCAGTGCTTATACTCAAGCCAATACTATATGATGGCTGGCGCCACATGTACTTTATCTACCCACCGATTACACTGTACACAGCAATGGGATTAACTGAGATATACGCAAAAATCAAGGACAAAAAAATAAGGACAACCTATGTTGTACTCATTGCATTATCCATTGCCTACACCGGCTACTGGATGGCATACAACCACCCCATCCAAAACGTATACTTCAACACATTAGGCCACACATTCTTCGACCTCCAGCAAAGCTTTGACCTAGACTACTGGTGTGTATCCCATAGGAAACAAATAGAAAACCTACTTGAAAAAACCAACCCGTCAAAAGTTACTGTATTCATACCCGAGGCGTTTTTCGTGCTGCAGGCAAACCACTTCGCAATGGAGGGGGAAAAACAAGACCTGTTCGAACTAACCCTCGACTCATCAAAGGCAGACTACCTCATGACAACATTTCGATTCAAAAAAGAAGGATATAACGACCTAGGCGAGGAAATCGACTCAATAAAGGTGGACGGCATCACAATAAACGCCCTCTACGACATCAAGGGAAAAAACATCAACCCACTCACAGTCAAGGAAACACTCTACAAAAACATAGAATAAACAAGGGAATATTAAGGCGTTTTCACAATTCATAAGCACATGATGAAAAAGCTGATTAGCGTCATAACACACTGCTACAACGAAGAAGCCAATGTCGAAGGATTATACGAGGAAGTCAAAAAAATACTAGGAAAAAATAGAGACTACGACTATGAACACATATTCATCGACAATGCATCAGAAGACAAAACAGTCGAAATCCTCAAAAAAATAGCGAAAAAAGACAAAAGACTAAAAATCATCGTGAACCTTAGAAACTTCGGCCACATACGCTCCCCATTCCATGGGATGCTGCAATGCAAGGGCGACGCAGTCATATCAATGGCCAGCGACTTCCAAGACCCCCCACACCTAATACCTCAATTAATCGAAAAGTGGGAGCAGGGATACCAGGTCGTTTTAGGGGTAAAAACCAAAAGCATGGAGAATCCAGCAGTATTTGCGCTGAGAAAAATATACTACCACCTCCTAAAACGCATGTCAAACATACAGGTAATCGAGAACTTCTCAGGCTACGCACTATACGACCAGAAGGTAATAAAGACAGTACGCACAATAGACGACCCATACCCGTATTTCCGCGGCCTAATATGCGATTTAGGATTCCATCGGGCAACCGTCGAATACACCCAACCCAAGAGGAAACAAGGAATCACAAAAAACAACATCTACACACTATACGACCTGGCTGTACTCGGAATAATCAGCTATTCCAAAATACCTCTACGGCTGACAATAGTGGCAGGGCTTATGCTTTCCCTCTTTAGCATACTCACAGCCTCAGGCTATCTGATATACAAACTCATCTACTGGGACAGGTTCACATTAGGCCTCGCACCCCTTGTGATAGGGTTATTCTTCTTCTCCTCAGTGCAACTACTCTTCCTAGGCGTCGTCGGAGAATACATAGGAATGATATTCACTCAAGTCCACAAAAGACCGCTGGTTGTCGAGAAAGAGAGGGTAAACTTTGGCTGAAACAACAACCCAATTCATAAGATTCATACTGGTCGGCATACTAAACACAATATTTGGCTATACATTATATGCGGTACTGATATACTCCGGACTCCACTATAGCATTGCAGTACTGGCTGCCACAATAATCGCGGTACTGTTCAACTTCAAAACATACGGGCGGCTCGTCTTCAAACAAAACAACAACTCGAAACTCATGAGTTTCATAGCAGTCTACACCATAGTTTATTTCGTAAATGTCTTAGGGTTGGCGTATCTTGACAGTCTAGGAGTCGACAACTACGTCGGAGGGGCGGCCATGCTAATCCCCGTCGGAGTCACAGCTTATACACTCAACAAAAAATTCGTCTACAACAATGGAAAAAAAGGCTAAATCAATGAGGGGCTGCCCAGTATGTAGGGGAACAAAGTCATCATTCCTCCACACCATGAAATTCGCACTGCCCGCAGGCCACCCACTAACTTCCGGCTATGACGTGCTGGCATGTACCGACTGCGGCTTCGTCTTTGCAGACACCCAAGTGACACAAGATGACTACGACATATTCTACTCTAAAATGTCAAAGTATGAGGATAGAAAAACCTCCACTGGAGGAGGGGACACACCAGAAGATGCAACACGCCTGAGGCGGACAGCAGACACAGTCGCAAAACATGTTGCTGACCGTGACGCCAGAATAATCGATATAGGATGCGCCAACGGAGGACTCCTCAAGGAACTGAAGAAACTCGGTTACAAAAACCTATATGGGGTCGACCCATCGATTGAGTGCGTAAAAAACACCCGAAAAATCCCAGGAGTGAAAGCATACGCCGGCACACTATCTAACCTGCCAAAAAACACAGGCTCCTTTGATGCAGTCATCCTCTCGCACGTGCTTGAACACATACAAGACATCCGGAAATCCATAAATGCTGCAAAGACATTGATTAAATCCGGAGGCATACTCTATGCAGAGATTCCAGACGCCAACAGATACAATCTATTCTATGCCCCACTACCCTACTACTTCAACGCAGAACACATCAACCACTTCTCAACCACCTCCTTAAAAAACCTGCTAACCTCATCCGGTTTCACCCAAATATCAGACGGCACCGCAGACACCCCCGTCACCCCACATGTCAGATACCCGATTGCATGGGTGGCATACAGGAAAGGAGGCATCAAGGAGAAAATAGCATATGATGCAAAACTCGTGTCAAACATTAGAAAATACATCTCATCTGCACTACGGCATCAAGACATGAAACGACTATCCAAACTCAATCTTCCCAGGCAGGAGATAATCATCTGGGGAGTAGGGGCATACGCAAGCTGGCTCCTAGCCAATACCCCCCTTGGAGAGGCCTCAGTATCGGCGTTCACAGACAACAACCCTAAATACTGGGGGATGAAATTGAAAGACAAACCAATAATCCCCCCAAACACATTAGCATGCAGGAAAGAGCCTATAGCAGTCGCGACATGGCTGCACCACCCAGAAATAGTCAGGCAAATCAAAAACAATCTTAAGCTGAAAAACAAGATAATAATCCTCTAACACTCACTCATCCACAGGTGGGACAAGCATATTCGCAGCAAACTCATCACGCCCCAACAGCGGCCATAAATCCTCCATAGGTTTGGAAACCATCGTACCATCTGGCTTCCTCATCGACGTCACCCTAGGTGCGGTAAGCTCATTTGACGCAACCTTCACTTCACACACAACCGCCCCATTTGAATCCAATATACTCCTCACCCTACGCCGTATATCCTTATGGTTCGTGATGCATGTAGCCTTTATACCAAACGCTTTAGCGACCTTTTTAACATCCGGCAACGTGACACTGCTTTTCGCGTCACTCCCAACGAGCCTACCACTGAAGTAGTTCCTCTGAGTGTTCATAATAGACCCGTAGCCGCCGTTGTCCAACACAAAAAACTTTATCGGCAAACCAATCCTTTTGACAGTCTCCAACTCCTGGATATTCATCACAAAACCGCCGTCGCCTTCGATACAGACTGTCTTTTTTGACCCTGAAGCCAGACAACCCCCTATTGCGGCGGGGATACCGTATCCCATAGAACCTAATCCCGGGGTGTTGAAAACCCTAACGCCCTCTTTGACCCTGAAAGCCTGCAAAGTAATCTCACTGCATGCGCCGGAGCTGCCAGGCACAAGTGTGGAACCGCGGGGCATCTCATCAGACAAAACATCCACTAAAACATAGGTGCTAACCCCACGTTTTTGACTCCAGTATTTCGGCAACACAACAGGATACCTCATCTGCCACTCCTTGCATCTCTTCAACCACCCACTATCGCCTCTGGCTTCGACCTTATCGCTTTGCCTGATGAATTCATTGATGAATTCCCCTGCGTCAGAGCATACGGGAACATCCACGGACATGCTCAACTTTTTAATCTCAGATGAGTCAACATCCACAACAACCTTCTTCGCCATCCTTGCGAAATTCTTATGTGAATACGCAGTCTGCCCCAAATCCAACCTCGCCCCTATTGACAAAAACAAGTCAGAGTTCTGCTGCGCGAAATTGGCGCCACGCTGCCCTATCGCCCCCGGCCTTCCAACATACAGTGGATGCGATTCAGCAATTAAGTCAGCAGCCTTCCATGTCGTAAGCACAGGAATATTCAGCATCTTAACAAGACGCAAGAATTCCCCAGATGCATTAGCGTGCCTGATGCCATTACCCGCCAATAATACCGGCCTCTCCGACTCATTCAAAAGCCCAATAGCATCATTAACCTGCCTGTACAACATAGTGTTTTTCTTCAACTTTTCAGGCTTAAAACCCCGTAAATCATTCCATTCAACCTCCGCAGCCTGCACATCCAAGGGGATATCGACCCACACAGGCCCTGGCCTACCTGATTTAGCCAAATAAACAGCCTTTTCAAGATGGTGCCTGACTGTTTTAGGGTCTGTTATGCAGACAGCATACTTTGTTATAGGTGACACAACATCCACTATTCCAATCTCCTGAAAACCCAACTGCCTCACACCAATATTCCCCTTCATGTCCGGGCGCTTAACCTGCCCTGAAATATAAAGGCAAGGTATTGAATCAAGCCAGGCTCCAGCCACACCAGTTACTGCGTTTGTCCCGCCTGGACCGGTGGTCACCAAAGCCACACCCAAATTGTTTGTATACTGTCCATAAGCTTCAGCAGCTATTGAACACGCCTGCTCATGCAGATTACACACGTACTCTATCTCCCTGCACCTGCCGACTGCATCTACAAGGTGCATGCAGCCTCCGCCTGAGAGCATGAACAAATGCTTGACTCCCCGGTCTGCGACAAACTTCATCACACAGTCTGATACAGTAGTCATCTTGTCAGTCTACCCAATAGGTCAGATGAGTTTTGCGACTAGTGTTCCTGCCTATTGCGGGGTCAGTGTAGTAGGAGTCTCCCTTATGGTGGGTTGAAGAAACCTCCTCCAATATGGCGCCTTTCTTGCTTGAGAAAATATGCTTCACACCCCGCTCAACAGTTATGATGTCTCCTGGTTTGCAGTTTTTCACTTCCCCATCCAAAATGATCTCCAAATCTCCATACAACAGGATGAATGTCTCCTCCTTGACTTTATGATACTGTTCAGGATGCTTTTGCCCGCCTAACATGACAATCAGCTTCTTGCAATACTCCCTGTTAACATAGGTTATGATTGTCGCCCCGTACTCGTCAAATCTGTCAATCCCATAATGGTGGGACACTTCAAATTCCAGTTGATTGGGCACTGCTATCCTGCTTTCGTGTATCAATGTCTTTACCCTCTTCATGATTTCATACACTTTCTCCCTGATTTCAACCCTGTTTATCTCGCTGAAAAGCAGCGGCTGTCCCTTCCCAATGTCATTTGACGCGAAGTAGATTGAATATTTTGACATGTCGTTGGCTGTTACCTGGTCCTTCGTTGTCGGAATAGCCAGGAATGTGTCAGACAGGTTAATCCTGTCCCCAGAGCTGAATTTAGTCTTTGCGAAAACACCCCTCCTAAGGGACATAAGGCTTGAAACCTCTTTTTCCGTGAAATCAGCCCTTTTACCCGTTACTCCGCACATGTCAAACGCTTCTTCAGCGGATGCAAGCCATTTCCCAACCTGCTCAGGAGTTGCAGAATAACCGTTCAGCTTGACTGAACCAGACACTACACCAACGTGTTTCTCGAAGATGGATGCTCCCTTACCTACTGCAATCTTGACAGAGTCGATATTATCCGGGCTCTCATGTGTTGAATAACCTATTTTCACCCCTGGATAACGGGCTTTCAAAAGGTCTATCTGATTAAGCTGCAGATACTCATTGGCTGTCGGGTACTCTGCGACACAATGCATAAGGGAAAAGCACTTGTCCCTATGCGTAAAAAAACTCACCACCCTATCTATGTCTTCTAGTGTGGCGCCGGCTGTTGATGCTATAATCGGCTTTTCTGTTTTGACAACCCTCTCAAGCAGCGGCCAATCAGTGAATGAGCAGCTAGCAATCTTTATGATGTCAAAGCCGTGCTCCTCAATCATGTCCACAGAATTCTCGTCAAAAGGCGTACATATTGTCTTGAACTTCAAAGACTCCATCTCATTCTTCAACTGCAAAAGCTCATCCCACCCTAGGCGGGTTTCAGAAAACCTCTTCACATATTTGATGTCGTCTCTACCTCTGAAGTCAGGGTGGATGAAGGTGTCTAAGTCCCTGTATTGCAGTTTGAATCCGAAATCGAACCTGTCCCTAAAACTCTTCACAGCCTTGTTTACTTCCTTGATTATCGCAAGCCCATGCTTCGCAGAACCAGAATGGTTATTCGCCATATCAAAGACAAAAAACGGCTTAGTCCCTTCTTCAACATCCATCTTATTAACCATATACTTTGATAATATAAGATTTAATGCTTTTTAGGTTGAATAACTGGGCAGACATGAAAACCCGCAAAAAAATAGGCTCAATACATGATTTTTTCAAGCAGTGTCCCAAGACAAGACTCCAGCACACCACAGCGATAAAGAAAATAACGGGCATAACTGATTTGAGCTATTTCGAAGGTTCAGTCATATTCGGAACAGCCAGATTAGGCAGGGAAATACACTCTATCCTCCGAAGAAACGAGATTGAAATAATGGGATTCTCAGACAATGATAAACGCAAATGGGGGCGCAGAATCGATGGATTGAAAGTGACGCCCCCCTCTAACCTCCAGTCAGAACAAAAGATAATCATTGCATCCAAGTCTTTTCACGAGATACTCTCCCAGCTTAGGGTAGCAGGGCACAAAAACGTCTTCCCCCACTATGTCCTGACTGTTTTGTATCCTCGCACGTTTCCAAACCCAACCTTCCAAATCGATGCTGCCGGACTAATCAGGGAGCGGAAAAATATAATGAACGCATACTGCAAACTTGAGGATGAACACTCAAAAAGTGTCTTTCTAAGTCTTTTAAAATTCAGAGTGTCTCTTACACCATTTGACCTGCCTAAACCAACTGGTGAACCATACTTCCCTGACGGCTTCTGGAGTCTCTCAGATACTGAGACATACGTTGACGCCGGAGCATACGACGGTGACACACTAAAACAGTTCATCACCCACAAAGGCGCCAAATTCAAAAGATACTATGCCATCGAACCTGACCAACTCAACTACAAAAAACTTTTAAAAAACATACCGCGTCGGTACAGCCGAAAAATCACACCTCTTCAACTCGGATTAGGCGCGAAAAAAGGCAGTGTACCATTTGCCAGCTGCGGCAAAATTGATTCTTCAGTACGAAATGAAGGAAAAGACACGGTCGAGATAACAACGTTGGACGAATTATGCAGAGGTGAAGAAGTGTCAACCATAAAAATGGATGTGGAAGGATACGAGTCAGAAGCCATTTCCGGGGCGAAAAACACGATAAAAAAACACAAGCCTAAGCTGGCGCTAAGCGCATACCACTATCCACGGCATCTCTGGCAGCTGCAACTCCAGATAATGTCTATCAGAAAAGACTATAGATTCTATCTGAGACACCATGGATTAGGGATAGACGGCACGATACTTTATGCAATCTAAACTTTTGAATTACGCCAGTCAACAGGCATTATCTCCTCTATCGGAACCGGCAAATCCCTACCATAAGTTTTTTTGATGAATCGATTCAGGAAATCCCTACTCGCCGACACAAGGCATGTGCTCTCGCGCTGCCCAAAATACTTCATCCCTTTAGCGACAATATCCTTCAGCGGCTGGTCGAATATGTTGCCAAGTGAAAAATACATCCACGGACAAGGCAAAACATCCCCATACTGGGTTATTGAAATCATCCGTTTCACAGCAATACATCCTATATTCAACCCGTATCCAGGAGTCAAATGCTCATATACGTGGTATTTACTCCTTAGGGAATCCAAATACTTGATGTCATCCTGAGTAATCAAAACATCAAAGTTCCCAGCCCACTCCCCTACTGGCTTGGGCCAGCAGACAGACACCGCAACCCCCTTGCTTTTTGCAAACTCAAGAAACCCAGCGAATTCCTCAGACATCAGCCTCTGGTGGGTGACCACCGTCGCTATGTGCATGTTCAAACCAGCCTTTTTTATGGAGTCAATGGCTTCTATCGCCCTCTTATACGCGCCTGGCTTGCGCCTGAATGAATCATGCTCCTCCTCGGAGAGGCTGTCTAAACTCAACTGTATCTTGTCAACACCTATCTCCTTAAGGTGTCTGGCTTTCTCATCAGTCATAAGCCAACCGTTGGTATCGCATTGTATATAGAATTTAGACGGGTCAATCGCATCAATCAGCTGGTCCAAGTCACTGAAAGCCAATGGCTCACCACCTGTCACGTCAATATGTGCCAATCCCATCTCATCTGCTTGGCGCGACAAATCCCTGACATCCGATATAGTCAGCTTTCTAGCATCCCTCTTATGCTGGAAATCACTTATGGAACAGTGCTCGCATTTGAAGTTACATATGTAGTCATACTGCAGCTGTATTATGGCTATGCTTTCCCCCCTGGATAGCTTCTTCTCAAACTTCATTACCTTCTCATAGACTGCAGGCTTCTTTTTCTTAAGTTCCTGCCGCTTCTCCATCTCCAATGGCGTGAGTTTCTGGCACAGATTTTCCATTTTAGTCTAAATTAACTGGTTTCAGAGATTAAATACATTAAGGCCCATAGACTAAACAATTTGAAAAAAATACTTGTGACCGGGTCATCGGGGTTCGTCGGAAAAAACCTGGTGCAACACCTAAACGGCAGGTACAAGGTATTTGCCCCCGCCCACAGAGAACTTGAACTACTGGATTCTGAAAAGATTGCAGACTACATAGCCTCCCACGACATAGACCTAATAGTCCACTGCGCAAGCGTTGGCGGCTCAAGAAAGACAGGATACGACATTGGAAAAACAGACGTGGCATCCACCAATCTTGGGATGTTTCATAACCTGGCAAAATGCATCAAAGATGATATGCTAATGATACACTTGGGTTCTGGAGCAGAATACTCGCGTCCCCACTGGAAACCAAAAATGCCAGAGACATACTTCGGCTCCCATGTGCCTGAAGACCCATATGGCCATTCAAAATACCTGATGTCAAAGGAGGTTGAAAAGGCAGAAAACATAATCTGCCTCAGAATATTCGGATTATACGGGAAATACGAAGACTACACATTCAAGTTCATATCCAATGCGATAGTGAAAAACCTCCTCAAGA
>JAHIYG010000020.1 GCA_018815265.1 Candidatus Altarchaeota archaeon
AATTATGTTGTCAGTTACCTTCTCAACCGCCACAGTCGTCAACCCGATGGCATTTGGTCTTTTAGGAGACCTGATTGCGAACACCCCATGCTCCTTGTCATCTAAAAATGGCTTCTGCTTCAGACTGTATCCTTCTGACTTGTTAAATGCATACATGAGGATGATGTGGCTGAAGCCATCTAAGTCCAAAAGGCCTTCTGTGTATTCCCTAAAAACTTCCACCTCCCCTTTTGAGTCTTGATGCAGACCCCCTTGGATTGGCATACCCTCCCTACTACTGAAAGGAGTGTGGATTATCCCAATCGGCTTGTAGATGAAAGACTCCATGATAATCATTGAAATTGAAGAGTAAAATTAAAAATAAAAAAAAAGAGGATTTGTTAATCCTCCCTCTATTTCATCATGTTCATGTCTTCTTCGAGCGCCTGCAGGTCTTCTTCGTGTTCGACTTCGTCTTCCATGATTTTCCGTATCATGTTAAAAGATATCTGATCGTCTGAACCCTTCAGTTTGTCCAATATTTTCTTGTATGTCATTATGGCACACTGTTCCCCCTTTATGTTTTGTTCAAGTATCTTTTTGACGCTAGGGTCTGTTGGTGCGTCGTAGCCGCAGTTTGTTTTTTCCATCCAATCCTTGGGTGAAAGCAGTGGTGTCCCACCAAGTATTGTTATCCTCTCTGCCAACATCTCGGCGTGTTTGAGTTCCTCATTGGCATGTTCTATCAACTCTGCTTCTACTGCCTTTCTCATAGGTCCTTTTAGTACTTTCGCACCCACCCAGTATTGGTAGTATGCCAGCCACTCGTCTGCAAGTGCCTTGTTAAACAATTCTATCAGTTCCTTTACGTCTGTCCCCACTATTTTCGTCCCTATTGTACCCATCTTATTTTCCTCCTTTGTCTTTTCTAAAACACATGAACCAGTCAAGGCAGTATTTGCCTTCTTCCTTTGTTTCAACGCGCTCTTTTGCGCTGCCGCACGAACCAGGGGGCGGCAATATGACGTCATCGCCAAGTTCCCAGTTGGCAGGTGTTGCTATGCCTTCCTTGTCCGCCTTTTGCATTGCTATTATCATCCTCTTAATCTCCTCCATATTACGCCCACATGATAGTGGGTAGTAAAGGATTGCCCTAACCTTGGCCTTGTCGTCTATGATGAATACTGCCCTGACCGCCTGAGTCGTGGAAGCGTTGGGTTGAACCATGCCGAATTTCGTGGCGACTTCCATTTTTATGTCCTCAATCAGCGGGAACTTTACCTCAACATCCTTCATCCCCTTGTACTCGATTTTCTCCTTGATTGTTCTAAGCCATGCGATGTGGGCGTATATGCTGTCTATTGACAAGCCAATGAGCTCAGTGTTGAGTTTCCTCAGGTCTTCTTGCATCGTGGCAAAGGTCATGAACTCCGTAGTACACACTGGCGTAAAATCCGCCGGGTGGCTGAAAAGTATCACCCATTTGCCTTTGTAATCTCCTGGGAAATTTATTTCTCCCATCGTCGTCTTAGCCTTAAAACTCGGCGCATCATCCCCTATCAACGGCATAGTAGCCGTTGTTTTTGTTTCTTCTTCCATTGTTTTTACCTCTTTTTGCATTTTTTGCATTTACCGTAAAAATTGGTGTTTGTGAATTCAATATCCATGTCCTTCATGTTTTTTGCCAGAGTCATGGAGTATTCCGTAAGAGCTTTGGACTCATAGTCAATTATCTTTCCGCATTCCCGGCATATGATATGGTGGTGCTCATCCAATATCGGTTCAAAACGGGAGGCCCCCTTAATATTTACTTCCTTTATGTATCCTTTTTCTGCCAGCACCTTGAGATTCTGATATACTGTTGCCTTGCTTATGCGGGGCAATTTAATCTTCACGGCAGTATAAACTTCATCCACAGTCGGATGGTGCGGTTTCGAGTTTATGTAATCTAAAATCTCCTGCCTCTGATTAGTAAATCTCACCACCATATAGACAACCAAATAATTATTATTACCTGATAATTAATATTGATAATATATAAACATATCAGTCCCCCAAAGGAAGTAATTTGAACACTATAAAATCCACACAAACAAACTTAGTGCACCCAAGTGGGGGAAATGTGGAAGTATAATATAAATCTTTTAAAAAAAGAGTGTGTGGTGAGTGGTTCAAACATTATTTTTGGAAAAGCACACTTTCCATAGGATTGTCTTTAGTTTTTATCTGGGTACATCAATAGGTAATTTGGGTATTGGGTGATGGTTACTAAAATTAATTCTTTGATTGTGGGTTTGATTGTGTGTTTTTGCTTGATTTCTTCCTTTACCGCAGCGGATTGCCCTTTTACAGGAGAATGGAATCCAACTGGCGAGAAGGCGGAATTGGGAGATATGGTACTTGCACAAAAAGGTACAGTTGTGACGGGGACTGCAACCGCATTTGAGAAGGGGAAAAGGTCCAGTAAAATCACAGGCACAGTCAAAGGTGATACCCTGACTGGAAAGATAATGAGTACGAATGAGTTGGGTAAGCCCGAAGAATTTGATATGACCCTAACAATATCAGGTGACTGCAAATCGCTTAAGGGGGAGAGCAGAGTGTTTTTGGGCGAATCCTATGTTGATCTTGACCTAGGCTCATGGACCATAAAGGGGGGCGCCATTGACTCAGGAGTGAGGTTTATAGGGATAAACGGCCAGGTTGAATACTGCGTGCCCCCATCAGATTGCTCAGATTATCCTGACAACTATGATTTTGTCCAGATTAGTACAGTTTTGCCTGTGGGTGCTCATGTTAGGACCGGAGCTGATAGTGAAGCAATTGTTGGTTTTGTTGATATGAGTACTTTTGTTCTCAAATCAAACTCGGAAGCTGTTGTTGCATCCCCACCAGAAAAAGACACGAGAGTGAAAATGATCAGAGGAGACATCTGGGCGACCTTTAAAAAGATGGTAAAAGACGGGTCCATGGACATTGAAATGAACCAGGCTGTCGCCGGAATAAAAGGAACAACCCTGGTTTTAAGTGAAACAGGGACAAAATCATCAGTGAAAGTAATCGAGGGAACTATAGAGTTCACGAATAAGGCAGATGGGAAAAAAGTGGAAATTTCTACGGGACAGCAGGCATCAGTAACAGACAACCAAATGAGTCCAATCACAACATTCGACATCGCTCAAGAGAGTGCAAAATGG
>JAHIYG010000021.1 GCA_018815265.1 Candidatus Altarchaeota archaeon
CTCCCAGGAGGTCATCACAAAAGACAATGTGAACTTGACAGTTGATGCAGTCATATACTTCAAGGTAATGGACCCATTCAGGGTCATGTACAACGTCGCAATGTTCGAGGACGCAATATCAAAGCTCGCCCAAACAAACCTAAGAAACATAATAGGAGACATGAACCTAGACCAAATACTAGCATCAAGGGATAAAATGAACCTAGAACTAAGAAAAACACTCGACGAAATAACCGACAGGTGGGGTGTGAGAGTCACACGCGTCGAAATACAAGACGTTCAGCCCCCACAGGACATAGTTGATGCTATGAGCCGCCAGATGAAAGCTGAAAGAACCAAACGAGCAGCAGTACTTGAGGCAGAAGCAGTAAAACAAGCCGATATCCTGAAAGCAGAAGGGAAAAAGGCAGCAGCAATACTTGGCGCTGAAGGAGAGGCAAAATCAATAGAGACAGTAGCAGAAGCAGAGAGAAAGAAGAAAATGCTAATAAGTGAAGGAGAAGCCAAAGCAATAGAGCAGGTATTCAATGCAATACACGATGGAAGACCAACAAAAGACATACTAATGATAAAATACTTAGAAGCACTAGAAAAGATGGCAGATGGAAAAGCCACAAAAATATTCATGCCAGTAGAAACCTCCGGCATGCTATCAGGCGCTGCAGCATTGGGGGAGATGCTGAGGGGAGAAGGACCAGCAGGGTTGTTAGGCACTACAACACAGAAAAAGGAAGAAAAAAAGAAAGAAGAATAGATTTCCTTAATATACTAATTCTTCCAAACTCTATATAATATATAAAAAATGGCTGAAAACAACATAGAAAAGACTACTCCAAAGAATATAAGAAAACCTACCACAGACGAGACAGTCGTCCATAAAATACAGGAGATGCCGCTCAGGGAAAACGGTAAGGTACCAACCCAGGGGAGTAAAAGCAAATATGAAGCCACATATGAGTGTGTATTTGAGGCTAGAAGAATACACCATAACATGCAAAGATACTGGGGGGGAAGATTATATTTTAGCAGCATGGGTGAGACAAAGCACAGCTCACTGACCAAAGATGAAAATGATTTAATTAATGAGGTGAATGGTAGGTTCAATAGAGATTTCAAAACATTTGAAGAGTGCCTTGACCGAAACGGGATAAAAAACAGGAAAAGGAAGGATGATTTTCTATCCTACGTCGACACACCCGAAAAGCTGGGAGACATACAGTTGGGTTTAAGGACATACACTGACAGACTGGTTGAGATGCTGCCCCTGGCGTTGCGCCTAGCAGGTATAGGCAACAGGCTCTCCACAACACCCCCCACAACAAACCAGATCATGCTATTTGGTGGCCTATTCCAGATTGCATACGAGGAAGGCAGCCAACTGGTTGACGCCCTAGATAAGAAGATGAGGGGGGAGATTATGCCAAAGCATAAAGACACATTCAACATTGGTGAATCCATAAGGTCAACATACATATTCAACGGGTTTGATGAAGAGTGGGATTCAACAGCTATTCCAGGCGGACCACCCGGTCAGAAGACAATCTATGGAATAACATTAATACAGACAGGTGAATCCCAGAAGCCCGCGCAGATGGTCGTAAGCCTAACAGAAGAGGGAGAAAATACCACAGTATATGGTGACGAGGCAGGGATACGAGATAGTCTCACAAACCTTTACTCCAACGCAGTTGAAGCATGTAGGAGAAGAATCCAAGGAACAAGAAACGCAGGCCAACCAGACACAATATCAACTATAGAAATGTTCATAAGACCAACAACAGATGAAATGACTGAAATAAGAATCAAAGACAACGGATGTGGGTGGCCAATAAACAAGATTGATTCTGACGGAACACCCTGGGCCCACGCGATATTCAAGGAAGGGGTTTCAACCAAAGATGAAGCAGGAGACCATGGGATAGGATTACCTGGAGCAAAAAAAGTAATTGAAGAAAATGGAGGAAGTATAACCGCCCACTCAGAAGGGGAAAACCTTGGTTCCGAGTTCGTTGTGCTCTTACCAAGACAGAAAAAAGAGTAGTTGTGCCATAAGGGAAAAAATCAATCCCTTGGCACCATAGATATAGCCTGCACAGGACATGCCGTTATACACGCCCCACATTCTATACAAGCATCCTTGTTTTTAACAACTGAAATTTTCTTTCCGTTTTTATCTTGTAGCTCATAAACATTTGGTGTTGCAGGACAAACACTAACACATGCCCCACATCCTATACACTTTCCTTCATCAACTTTAGTTGGCATCTTAAACTACCTCAAAATAGATAATATAAGTGACACACTAAATAAAAACTATCATTTATTGTGTTTAAGTATTTTTGAGCGCGTATCCGAGGTGTCAGACCACAATGAAGCTATTTCCATGGCTCGTTTTAAATCTGAAAGATGATCATGTATGTTGTATCTTTGTTTCGGGGGTGTCTTAATCAACTCATATAACTTAATCATGTCGACGCGGGTGTCAACACACCCATCTCTCAGAAGTTTAACCCCCTGCACAGGCAAACCAATGGAGGATATGACCGCCGTACCCTCTTTAACCTCCATTGAACACCCTATACCCAATACTGCTTTAGGGTGATACTTTTTAATCATCCTCTTAATCAATGAACTTCCAGGAGCTATGAAAAACCTACCACCCAACTGTTCAGTCTCCTCCTTCAGGATACCTATACCACACCTACCACAATTTAAGCACTTAATCCCCTCCTCTGTCAATGGAGCAGGGCATTTAGGGTGCCTCAGGCACTGTGGTAAAAACACCATCCGTTCAGTGTATGGTGTCTTAATATACTGATCTTTGTACCTGATATTTCTCAAGTCAATTATGAGATTGCTTACTATGTCCTCCTCCACACCAACCTTCCAAAGAAGGAAACGTATTGGAGATTCAAGAAGGTTTAGAATAGGAAGTGTTATGTTTGGTATTATTATTTTTCGGGTTTTGAAAAATACAAGAGACACAACAACACCTAACAACAATAACAAAACACCAAAAATCAAACTCAAAAGTAATACTGCCCCAAAACCCAAACCAACCATGAATACTATAGTTTGTAACTCCATTCTAAACAAGTAGGGTAAAAGATAGAGAAATATCCCCTTAAATACTAAAAAGTAACTACTCAATAGTCTATCCCGTATCTAGCCCTCAGTCCCTTTGTAAATGGGTGTTTGACCCTTTTTAATTCTGTCACATAGTCTGCTGCAGCTATGAATTCCTGGGGGGCGTTTCTACCAGTTAAAATAATCTCAATATGCGGTTTACGATGTGTTATTATTGATTTGATGCGCGAGACAGAAGCAAGCCTCCTAGCTACTGTATTGTTTATTTCATCAAGTATCACAACATCATATTTTTATGATTTTATTGCTTTCTCAACAAGATTTAGTGCTTCATCAACATAGTCCTTTTCCTCTCGCCGTGTGAGAAAGCAGTCCTTACAG
>JAHIYG010000230.1 GCA_018815265.1 Candidatus Altarchaeota archaeon
TTAGTTGATGTGAAATACGGGGACGTTGACGGAGTGGATATTTTGCAGAGCAATATCCCTCAAAGAAAGATTTATTCATCCACATACCAACGGGATATGCACGCAGGGATTATATCGGGGAGAAATAAAATCATATATACTCCATGGGGTGGGAAAATTGTGAGGGAAAACCAGATGGTGGTAGAGCCGATTTATTTTTACCAGATTACTGATGATTCGACAAATCATTACTACTATAGTGTCCCGCATGAGTATGGCATGCCTAATTTTGCATGGAGTGGGAACGAATCAAGGCTAAACATGGAAAAGTTTCCAAAAACCGTTTTGAACGTAACATTTGGAGTCATAAAATTGAGGGATGACATCCGCAATATTTCCTTCTTCTACAAACAGGACAAAATAGCATACACATTAGATGAAGACACTTCGCATTATATTATTACATTGCAGGTTAAACACACAGATGAGGATAGCCTTAGGTGGTATATGAAACCCCACAAGGGAAAAGACACAACTAAGAATCCAATCAGGGATCTTGGGCTTCCAATAGATGAGATATCGGTTGTGTATACTGATTTAGGGCGCGAAATAATAAAGTACAACTTTGATGAATTGGATAATGAAACTTGGAGGTTAGGGGGTTTTTATGAGCCTGAGAAAAACGGCAGTAAAACATTCAGGTGGAGTAGAAATTCGTCTTTACTTGACCTACAGGGGTATGAAGGCAAAAACATATCAATAACACTTAAAATCCTTGAATACAGGCCAATAATCGAAAAATTAAGCTGCTATGGTTCAGGGGAAAAAATCCAGTTAAAAGGGCATAAAATCGGGAAAGAAGTGACATTATACATGGATATCACAGTCGGGGAAGGCGACCCGAAAATACACTGTGAAATACCCTCAATATGGCTTGAAGATGAAACTCCAGAATATGTTCAGACATACGGATTACCACTTGACTTCATCACTATCAGAGATTTGGCAGACGGAAGGGTTTATTTCGAGAGTGACCTCAGATTAGATGAGGGCGATGAGATAATGGAGCAGTATGACCTTCAATCTGATCCGTCCGAAAAAATAAACACATACGAGCCTTCCAACAAAAGTGGGTTAACTCAAATGTATGAGTCAGAACTTAAGCAGAGAGTTGAAGACACCATTAAAAATGGCGTGGGAGCCGGCGAGAAAATTGATGATACAGTGGAAGAACAGCTAAGAAATTTGGGGTATATATGAAAAAGAAAATACTCCTGCAGTTTAATGAGGGTGAAGTATGAGGGTCTTAATCCTAAACCCTCCAGGAAGAGAGACCTACCTTAGAGACCAATACTGCGGGGGCACAACAACAAAGGCAAACTACTACTGGCATCCTCTTGACCTGCTGCTGCAAAGCGGAGTGATAGCTTCAGAGCATGAGATAAAAATAATCGATGCTATCGCGGAAAATCTAGATTACGCCGAAACAATGCGACAAATTGACAGCTTCCATCCAGAGGCAATATATTCACTATCATCGATTATATCCCTTGAGGAGGACCTTGCTTTTTTTCGAGACTGCAAAAAGAGATATGACTGCAAGATAATAGTCAGCGGAGACGTTTTCTACTTCAACCCTGATGAGATGATATGGGAGGAGTGCATAGACGCGATTCTTTTGAATTACACATCTGATGAGATACTTGATTACTTGAGAGGCGAGAAAAAAGTCGGGAATATGACATACAAAGAAAAAGGAAAAATAACCAAGGGCGAACGTGTTAACTGCCGGAATTTCTCATATCCTGTCCCGACGCACGAGCTTTTCCCCATGAAAAAATACAATATGCCATTCATGAAAACCTCGCCTATCATGAGTATCATATCAAGCACAGGATGCCCATTCAAGTGTTGTTTCTGCCCTCTAAGCCAGGTAGACTACAAGGAAAGAGACCTCAGCAACCTCTTTGAAGAACTGGATTACCTGCACAAAATAGGTGTTAGGGACCTGGAGTTTAGAGACCCTACATTCGCAGTAAATATTGAACGAGCGAAGAGGATATGCCAAAAGATGAAAGACTACAGCTTCAACTGGTTCTGTTCAAACAGAGTGGACAGAATAGATGAGGAGCTATTGGTGCTTATGAAAGAGTCCGGATGCCATTTGATGACTTTAGGTGTGGAGTCGGGAAGCGAAAAAATGCTCAAAGAGGGGAATAAAAACATAGACAAAAAAGGCATAAAAGAAATATTCCATCTATGCAAAAAACACAAGATAAAGACACTTGCACACTTCATATACGGGTTCCCAAATGACAGCTTAGAAACAGTAAAAGAGACTATGGATTTTGCGCTGGAACTTGAAAGCGACTACATTTCATTGAACATGTACGCCCCAAGGCATGGAAGCATATGGGGTGGGGAATACCTGACAAAGTACAAAAAAGAAGGCAAAAA
>JAHIYG010000231.1 GCA_018815265.1 Candidatus Altarchaeota archaeon
ACTATCGCAGCACGGCATCAAACTAAACTGGGGAGATGACATACCACCCGAGGGCGAGAGAAAGCTACATGAAATAATAAATGCCCCGTTTTTCATTACCCGCTGGCCAACAGCCATCAGGGCATTCTATTCGCGTCCAATCGATGACAACCCAAAGATTTGCGGGGCATTCGACTTGGACTACATGGGTTTGGAGCTGTCGTCTGGAGCCCAGCGTATCCACGACCACGACCAGCTGGTTTCCGCACTGAAAGACAGGGGACTTGACCCTGAAAACTTCGAATTCTACCTGAAGGCATTCCGCTATGGCATGCCACCGCATGGCGGATTCGGCATAGGCGTCGAGAGGATAGTCTCAACAATATGCGGCTTAAACAACGTCCGCGAATGCGTAATGTGGCCGAGAGACCGGACACGGGTCGAGCCTTAGGCACTAAATCTTCTATATGAGGGTTCAATCAATTGTTTCTTTTTTTCTGTAGTGAATCACACTAATTCTATACCCGCTGTTTTCATATGTGATATTTCTGACGCTATCGTATTCCTCATTGAATTCTTTTATCATATGCTTTCTGATGATGGGATAGATTATGTAATAGAATTCATCTCCCAACTCTGTCTTGCAGTTATATGTGGAACCATCCGGTTTTACCATTCTCATAGTATTTTCGACGTCTAGTAAACAGAGACTAGGTCCAGAATACACTCCTGGGCCGTGGGTCGACACATATGTGTTTTCTATGCCCAAGTCTGTTACTATGTCTTCTGTGAGGTATTCCAGATTCATATACTCAAAATTATACACCAACTGGTCCCTACCAAAATAGTTGCGTTGAACATATTTTATCATCTGTAGTATTTGTTGGTCTCCGAATTCGAAGACGCCGTAGAATGACTTTGATATTGGGTCTATGGTCCTGTATGCTGAGGCGTAGATTAGCGTGAGTAAAATAATCAATAGTGCTGTTCTGTGTGGTTTCCTCTTGATTGTCTTCATGAGAAAGAGGCTGAACAGCAATATGAAAAACGGCGCTGTTATCAGCATGTATCGTGGGTTGTTGTTGTTTCTTATTTTTGAGAGCAGGTATGCGAGTGGGATGAGTGATGAGGTTAAGAAAAGAACGAGGTTTGGTTTAAGGCGTATTTCTCTTTTCTTAAGCGATGCATGCAGTTGTATGGCTGCTCCGGCTAGGATTACTGCAGTCATTATCCAGTTGAAGTTTAGGAGATACATTACTGCTAGTTGGGGGTCGAATAGGTCGTTTAGTGCTGGTGATAAGACGCTAGTCAATAGGTCTTTGTTTCTGATTTGGTACAAGGAAAAGAACCGCAGGTATATTATGAATAGGGCGGTGGGATAGGTCAGTGTAAATAAGTTTTTGATGTTTTTTTTGGTGTCTTTCCAGTGTATTTTTTTCACAAATAGGATGTATGAGAGGACTATTAGTGTGTATGCTACTGAGCCTGGTTCTTTTGTGAAGGTTGCGAATAGTCCGAAAAGCGATGCGGTGAAGTATTTTTCCTTGAGTAGGAAGTATGTTGCGGCAGTGATGTATATTGGGAGGTTGTAGTCTAGGCTTGGCTGTATTATGTGGGCCATGAATACTGGGTTGAATCCGAATAGGAAGGTGATGAGTGCTGCTTCTGTTTCGCTTATTTTTTCTCCGTGTATATGTTTCAATAATTTGTAAAATATTGCAAGCCCTCCTAAGCCGAGTATCAAGTTTATTGCAGAGGATATTTTCGGATTACCAGGGTCTAACAGTTGGCTGGAGCAATATATCAAACGGTGGAAATGTGAAGGATGGACTTTGCAGTCTTGGCATAACTCTATCACAGGTCTTTGGTATGCCACCCAATACATCCTTCCATCCCATAGGGGGACGTAATTTATGTGCTGGTATGCTGTCAGGATAAAGATGGCGGATAATATGATGAATGCTTTGTGTTTTGCACTAGATACTTTCTGCCTCATTTTATGCTGTAGTTCATCCGCTGTAGTA
>JAHIYG010000232.1 GCA_018815265.1 Candidatus Altarchaeota archaeon
CAGGGGAGTTGGAAATGCCTTGATTACTGCTTCTTTAGCGGTGAATTTGCCAGCAAAGTGGAGTGTAGGATTTGTTTTACCTCTACAATAGTCTACCTCGCGCTTGGAGAAAACTAATCTAATAAAATTTTCATTTGAACAAACTTTTTTAAAACTTTCTATTGATTCGATATCAACTCCAATACCTAAAATCATAATAGATATACTAAAAAGACGGGGATATATATCTAAGATAAACCCGATGTGTTGGAGGGTTAGATTACGCCATCCCTTTTTAGGTTATCATAGAGTAGCTCACTGGTTGCTTTTGACCCCATGTCAGAAGTGTGTATTAAATCCCACATATACTCTTTATTATTAGAAAATATATTGGAGAAATCATAGTAGTGAACATTTTCTTTGTCAGAGAGAGGCTCAAGAATATAGGCATAGTACTCATCAAGCGAAGTAACCCCATACTCATTATCAGCATTGAAGTAGTACTCTACATAGGTTGGCGGAGTGATAAAAACAACAGTGATGTTGTTTTGTCCACAATAGTCTACAAGGACATATAAGTATTTTAGATGTACCCCATCAATCAACTGGCTACGATGAGAAGAAACGTATCTTTTTACCTTATTCGAAGAGGATAGTCTGGAGTGCGTGGGAAAATATGGAAGACCATCATTTGCAGTTACGCGAAATGAATTAACTCGTCTAGTATCAAAATCTAAAAAAGAAGACATAATAGCGTTTCCCTCTCCCCTAAGTGGAAAAGTGCCTTCAAGTATTTTATAAGCAAGCGTGTAATCCCCCGTATTCAGCAATAAATCAGGGTAATCAATAAATGTATCCCAGACATACCACGGTGTAGTCTCCTCCTCAGAGGAGTAATTTAGCATTAATCGCACGACCGTAAGCGGGAGAATAACTACATCCGGTTCAATAATGCCGTATTTTCTCAAAGTCTTGAGCTTATAATAGGTTTGGACATATGAGCCGCCTAACGTTGCTAAATTTGCGGATTTCCCGAGATAAGCTGGATTCATAGAATGCTGAATAGTCGAATCACCAAACGCAACAATAAGCTTATCCCCCGCAGGATAACTGCCCACATAATTTATAGTATCCGAATACGCGGCATTCAAAACATAAAGAGTGAGTAGGTGGTTGATTAGGAGTACTAACGCGAAATTAAAGATAACAAACAGGAAAAACTCCAACAACCGTTTCCTCACCCTAAAATCCATAGTAAATAAAGGGTTTCTCCTCAAAAAACCCAAAAAGATATATAACCAACATCAAAAAAGAATAAAAAAACAACCTAACCAAAACATGACGCTTAGCAAGAAAAAACCTAAAACTCTCATCCTTCTGAAGCACCTCAATAAAAACCAACACAAAAACGAAAAAAACAGCCAAATAAAGATTCATATAAGAAGTCAAACCAAACACCCTAGGCGCCGGAAAATCAGAAACCACATGAAAATTCCTCAAAATATGCAACCCAGCCGATAAATCCTTCACCTTTATAAAAACAATACTCAAAGAAAAAAGATGAAAAACCACCAACCTCTTAACAACAACCGGAACACGTATACACCGCAAAAAACCAAACGACTTCAACAAACTATACCTCGGCTTATACAACAAAATAGGCACCGTCAAATAGAAACCATTCAACAAACCCCAAACCAAATACTTCGGATCAGCACCATGCCAAAAACCAATAACCAAAAAAACACCCAAAATATTCAAAACCCACCTCAAAGGCTTAACCTTATACCCCCCCAACGGATAATACAAATAATCATTAAACCACCTAACCAACGAAATATGCCACCTCTTCCAAAAATCAGAAACAGAAGTCGCAAAAAAAGGCCTACGAAAATTATCAATAATATCAATACCAAACATCTGAGCCAAACCAACAGCCATCAAAGAATACCCCGCAAAATCACAATAAATCTGAAAACTAAAAAGATACGTAGCAACAACCAACGGAGCCCCAACATAAACAAAAGGATCAGAATAAACAGCATCCACCAACGGAGCAATCCTATCCGCCACAACAATCTTCATAAAAACCCCCAAAAGAATAGGCTTCAAACCATCCAAAACCCTATCCACATCAAAAGACACATCCGAATTAAACTGAGGCAAAAGATGACTCGCCCTCTCAATCGGACCAGCAAGAAGCTGCGGAAAAAAACTAACATACACCGCAAACCTACCAAGATGCCGCTCAACCCCAATACTCCCCTTATAAACATCAATCGAATAACTAAGCGACTGAAAAATATAAAAAGACACACCAATAGGCAACAAAAAAGACACAACAGGACTATCAACCGACAAACCAAAAAAAGAAACAGCATCATGAACCATCTGAGAAAGAACACCAAGATACTTAAAAACCAAAAGAAGCCCAAGATTAACAAAAACACTAAAATAAAGAAACTTCCGCTTCTTACACCTCTCCACCTCACGACCCATCAAAAAACCACTAAAATACGCCACCAAAGTCGAAAACGCAAGCAAAAAAATATAATGAGGATTCCAACTAAAATAAAAAAAATAACTACCAACCAAAAGCAACACCCACCTAAAACGCTGAGGAAAAAAATAATACAAAAAAAACAAAACAACAAAAAAACACGCAAACTCCAAAGATATAAAATCCATTTTTTCTAAAAATAATAGACATCCACACTAAAAAAACACACCAAAATACACATCCAAAAACCAGGTAACGGTGTCAAAGCGTTAAATTACGCCCTCCTTTTTTAAATCATCATAGAGTAGCTCGCTAGTGGTGTCTGCCCCCAATGCGGAGGGGTGTATTAAATCCCACATATACTCTTTATTATTAGAGAATATATTGGAAAAATCGTAATAGTGAACATTTTCTTTGTCAGAGAGGGGCTCAAGAACATAAGTAAAGTACTCATCAATTGAAGTAATACCCAGTTCATTACTGCCCTCTAGGACAGTATAGTTCTTATAGTTGGGGACATTAACTAAAACAACAACAATATTATTCTCTTCGCAATAGTCTACGATAGCATATAAGTACTTCAAATGAATCTCATCAATCAATGAACGCCCTTTGACCGGAATGGGTGTGATGTATCTTGATGAAGAAGTCAGCTTAGATGAGCTACGCCGTTTATAACCCTCAAGAGAGCGCACACGAAGCACTTTATCTTCTTTAGTTGTTGGTTTAGATACCAATAGGTAGGATAGGATAGTGCTTCCCTCTCCCCTAAATGGAAAAGTGCCTTCTACTATTTTATTAGCAAGCGTGTAATCCCCCGTATTCAGCAATAAATCAGGGTAATCAATAAATGTATCCCAGACATACCACGGTGTAGTCTCCTCCTCAG